>CAZLOM010000010.1:0-26427 GCA_964561185.1 uncultured Piscirickettsiaceae bacterium | reverse complement strand
ATATGCTGAAGCAGTGGGTAAGCGACTAGAAATTCGCATGGTGTGATCAACGGGTGTGTGCGTTGATTGAAACCCTACAAAACTCATCGCTGAAATTCAACGCCACCCGAAATACTACAAACTTGAAGGCGCGAAACACTTAATCTACAACGTCGCCACTGAAACCGCAGAAGACAGAATCAGCAAAGTGATGGGAGTGGTTGGGGCGAAATGATTGCTCTGCTCTTTCACTCGTGCTATAGTTTGTATGTCAAATGACATACAAGGATAATTATCATGAACAGCGCAATGACATTGAGAATTGATGCTGGCGTTAAAAAAGAAGCCGCACATTATTTATCGCAAATCGGGTTAACGACCAGCGAAGCGGTGAGATTATTCCTGCACAATGTTGTGTTGCATAAGGGAATTCCGTTTGAACTAAAAGTCCCAAATGCTCAAACCTTGCAAGCAATGCAGGAAGCTGATGCTGGCATCAATCTTGAGTCTGTTTCCATAGAACAACTCTTGGCTGAAAACAAACGTGCGACAGATTAAGCGGCATAAACAGTTCATCAAGGATTTTGCACGACTCACGATGAGCGACCAACACTTTTCTAAGTTCATCTATTTGATAGGACTATTTGTCTGGTGCAGATGGATTGGAGACAAGTATAATTAGACCGTTATAGTGCTGACAGCCTATTCTGACAAGGCTAAGCCTGACAATTTCAAGATAACCTAAGATCACAATCAAAAAAGCCAGCAAACGCTGGCTTTTTTATGGGTCACTAATCACACCCTTTGACTCAAATTGACTCAAACAGATGATGTATTCTGACGATTACGTGTCTGTTGCCGCCAGATCAATCCAGGGAAAGTCATGATGGCAAACATAAAGAGGATTGACACAAAAAACTCCCAATCCTGATCCTTAATGTCGCCAGTTAATTGCCACTCTAATGCCCATCCTGCCATTAAGGCAATCAACGCATAGAGAAACCACTCCAACAACACCACCCAAATAGACTTATCGCTACTGAGACGTTTCACCATCAACAGACGCTGTGTTGTCAGCCATGGCAAATTTGCCAAGACCAAACACAACACCAAATACGCCCAAATCCATGTTTGATTCACGCTATCCCCCTCTCGCTCACGAGATTAATAAGTCATCACAAAGCCAACTAAAGACAAGAGGCTACCAGGGAAGAAACCAACCACGAGAATCACAGCAACCACCGCTACCAAGCCATAACGAATGCTGGTACTACTAAAGACCGCTTGCTGTGCTTCATCAACCAATGGCTCATCAAAGTACATGGTTTTGATCACGCGTAAATAATAGAAAGCACCAATCAATGCCATGACCACCGCAAACACCGCCAACCAAGCCAAACCAGCATTGACTAAAGATGATAAGATGGCAACCTTAGCATAGAAACCGAGCAATGGAGGAATACCCGCCATAGACAACAAGACAACAATCATTAAGAAAGCCATCAGTGGATTACGCTTACCCAAGCCGCTAAAGTCAGCGATGTGTTCAGCTTCAAACCCGTGACGAGACAGTGCCACAATCAAGCCAAAACCAGCCAAGCTCATGATCGCATAAACAATGACATAAAACATCGCTGAGGCGTAGCCGTCGATATTACCTGCCACAAAGCCTAAAATCACAAAGCCCATATGCGTGATGCTTGAATAAGCAAACATACGTTTAAGATTCGTTTGGGCAATGGCCGTGATGTTGCCAACGAGCAATGAAAGCACAGCAATCGCAATCAATAAACCTTGCCATGCCATCATTGAGGCTTCTAAGCCCTCAATCAGCAGACGGAACATCAAGGCAAAAGCAGCAATCGCAGGCACGGTTGCAATAAACATCACAATCCCTGTTGGCGTGCCTTGGTAAACGTCAGGCACCCACATATGGAAAGGAGCGGCACCAAACTTAAATGCCAAACCGACCAATACAAACACCAAGCCCATGTTCAACATCAACGAATGATCTTTGGTTGCCGAAACCACCTGATAAATCGCGTCTAAACGCAATGAACCCACGCCGCCATAGATCAACGACAAACCATAAAGCATCACGCCCGTTGCCATCGCCCCTAGCACGAAATACTTCATCGCCGCTTCAATACCCAAAGTCGAGTCTTTCTGCATACCGATCATCGCATAGATTGCCAATGACATAATTTCCATGCCAAGGAAAATACTCAATAAATCGTAGGCAGAAGCCAATACCATCATCCCTAGCACACTAATCAGTGCTAATACATAGTATTCACCGCGCTCAATATTGCGACTTTGCAAATACCCACGCGACATACATAACGCCGCACCAGCGATTAAGAGCATGGCGATTTTTAGGACATCAGCAACACCATCGCGAACAAAGGCTCCTTGAAATAACTCAACAGAAACAGGTTGAGCCGTCAGACCAATCACCACTGCCGTTCCCAACAAGGACAACACAGATAACCTTGCGGTCAAATTTGGTGATGATTTTGCCCAAAACGTATCGCCTACCAATAAAAACATACTGGCAACCAGAATTAGCAACTCAGGTGCTAACACATATACACTCGTCATATCCATTTGTCGATCATAACCTCACTTAGGGGAGCTTTGAAGTAACAGATTGTTGCACCAAATGCTCAATGGTCGTGTGCATCACATCCATAATCGGTGCTGGGTAGAAACCTATCCCAATCACACCAACAGCCAACAGCAACATAATCATGAACTCACGACGATTCACATCCTTCAACTCAGCGACATGATGATTCTCTACCGAACCAAAGACCACGCGCTTAATCAACCATAGCGTATAAGCCGCGCCCATAATCAGCGTCGTTGCTGCGGCTAAGGCTAACCAGAAATTAGACTTGAATGCTGCCAAAATCACCATAAACTCGCCAACGAAACCAGAAGTACCTGGTAAGCCCGCGTTTGCCATGGCAAAAATCAACATGAACACGGCAAACACTGGCATGGTATTCACCACACCGCCGTAAGCCGAGATGTCACGAGTGTGCATACGATCGTACATCACGCCAATGCCCAAGAACATTGCGGCAGAGATCAGACCATGTGAAATCATCTGAATCATGGCACCTTCTAAACCCAATGCCGCCCCTTGAATCCCGCCAGTATTTTCAAGAATACCGTAAACGAGGAACATACCTAAGGTCACGAAACCCATATGCGAAATAGAGGAGTAAGCCACCAATTTCTTCATGTCTTTTTGCACCAGTGCAATGAAGGCAATATAGACAATAGCCACCATAGACAAGGCAATCACCAACCAGTCCAACGCCGCCGAAGCATCAGGTGTCATGGGCAATGAGAAACGCACAAAGCCATAGCCACCCATTTTCAACATAATCGCCGCAAGTACCACTGAACCCGCTGTTGGAGCTTCAACGTGTGCATCTGGCAACCAAGTATGCACTGGGAACATCGGAATCTTCACCGCAAAGGCAATGAGGAAAGCCAAGAAAATCCAGAACTGTGCCGCAAAGGTCAATGGCATAGACTGGAAGTCTAAGAGCGAGAAACTACCACTTTGACTGAACATATACAAGAAAGCAATCAACATGAACACCGACCCTAAGAAGGTGTACAAGAAGAACTTAATGGTGGCATAAACACGACGAGGACCGCCCCACTGACCAATGACCAAAAACATCGGAATCAGCAAAGCTTCCCAAAATACATAGAACAGAATCGCATCTAAAGCGGCAAACACGCCAACCATAATGCCATTCATTGCCAAGAAAGCCGCCATGTATTGCTCTTGACGATCCGTAATGCAATCAAACGCTGACCACACAGCCAATACCGTAGTAAAGGTGGTCAAAATGATTAACGGCATCGAAATACCATCTACACCGAGATAGTATTGGATGTTAAACGCATCAATCCAAGACTTTTGCTCAACAAACTGCATCTGCGCTGTTGATACATCAAATCCTGTATATAACCCCAACGACAACACGAAAACCGCTATCGAAGACCATAATGAAAATTGTTTGATTAATCCTGGTTTACCCTTCATCAGCAAAACCAATACGGCTGATAAAATCGGTAACCAGATTAACGCACTAAGAATGGGCAAACCCGTCATGCTTGTATTCCTTTCTCAACTAATGCCAAAACTTACCACAAGGCCCACGCTAACATCGCCATCAGACCAAAAATCATTACAAACGCATAATGATAGAGGTAGCCTGTCTGACCATGACGAATGCGTTGAGCAAGGTTCGCAATACTATTGGCTGAACCATTAACCATCCAACCATCAATTATTTTTGCATCAGTGACTTGAGAGAAGAAGTGACCCAAGCCTCGTGCACCGCGCACAAAAACAACATCATTTAAGCGATCAAAACCATACGCGTCTTTTAGCATACGATGACAATAGCCGAAACGCCCCGCCAACACAGGAACCAAGGTTGGGCGTTTGATGTATAAGAACCAAGCCAAGCCAGCACCAGACAACGCCAATAAGGTTGGTAATGAAAAAATACCATGAATCAAAAGATCCATCGCGCTTAAATGCCCTGCTGTTTCACCATGTGTTGAGATCTGTTTCAACACATCATGTTCAGGCAGAACCTTAATGGCATCAGAGAGCATGGTGCCAAATAAAATATCTTCGACGAAAACGAATCCAAATCCAATGGCAGGAATAGACAACAAGATCAACGGAATGGTTACGACCAATGGAGACTCTTTGATTTCATGCGTTTTCACATAATTACTTTCTGGTCCGTGGAACACAATAAAGAACATACGGAAACTATAGAAAGCCGTCACAAACACGCCAATCAACAACATGACAAAGGCCAAGGTTGCCGCAGGAGAGTCCGCTGTACCAATCGCAAACAAAATACCATCTTTCGAGAAGAAGCCTGAGAATCCAGGGAATCCGATCAATGCCAAAGAGCCCACCAATAACGCAACATAAGTCACTGGCATTTTCTTCGCTAATCCACCCATATTACGAATGTCCTGATCATGGTGCATCGCAATAATGACCGAACCAGCGGCTAAGAACAATAACGCCTTAAAGAAGGCATGAGTCAATACATGGAACATACCTGCCGAATAAGCAGAGACCCCTAATGCGGCAATCATATATCCCAATTGCGATAAAGTTGAGTAGGCAACCACGCGCTTAATATCATTCTGAACGATACCCAACAAGCCCATGAATAAGGCAGTAAAGGCACCAGTTAAGAGAATAAAGGTTAGCGTTCCTTCAGCCAATTCATAAGCAGGAGACAAACGCGCCACCATAAAGATACCCGCAGTCACCATCGTTGCCGCGTGAATCAATGCAGAAATTGGCGTAGGACCCTCCATAGATTCAGGAAGCCAAACGTGCAAAGGCATTTGAGCTGATTTTCCCATTGCACCCACAAATAACAGCATGGTCAACACGGTTAACATATGAAACTCAGTGCCACCCAAATTAATTTGAGTATCTTTAAGCGCATCTAAGCCCTTAAAAAACTCAACGTAATCTAGCGTGCCGAAATAACCGACCACAAGCGCAATGCCTAGCACAAAGCCAAAGTCACCCACACGGTTTACCAAAAATGCTTTTAAGCTGGCTTGGTTGGCTGATTCACGATTAAAGTAAAAACCAATCAACAGATAAGAAACCAAGCCTACCGCTTCCCAACCAAAGAAGAGTTGAAGGAAGTTATTTGACATCACCAATGACAACATCGAGAAGGTGAAGAGTGAAATATAACTAAAGAACCGCTCGTAACCCGTTTCCTCGTGCTCCATGTATCCGATGGTATAAACGTGCACCATCAAGGATACAAAGGTCACGACCAACATCATGGTTGCGGTAAGACGATCCACCATAAAACCAGCTTCAAAACGGATATGGTCAGAAACCATCCACGTGTAAATACTGGCATTATAAGGCTCAACACCTCCTACCCAAACATAATCATAAAACACACCAGCGGCCAAATAAGTAGATAAGGCAACAGAAGCAGTGGTAACAAGGTGCGCCCCTGCTCTGCCGATCTTCCAACCAAATAAACCCGCAATTAACGCCCCAACCAAGGGTGAAAGCAAAATTATGAGCAGTGTATCGTGCATCGACATTCTGTTAACCCTTCATCTCACGTAAATCATCTACATTAATACTCTGTTTATTGCGGAACAGCAATACCAACAGAGCCAACCCAATGGCCGCCTCAGCTGCGGCAACCGTCAAAATAAAGAAGACAAACACCTGACCATGCAAATTACCAATGTAGTTTGAAAAAGCGACCAAATTGGTATTCACAGCCAACAGCATCAACTCAATACTCATTAAAATAATGATTAAGTTTTTACGATTCAGGAAAATGCCCGCCAAACTTAACACAAATAACACCGCACCAAACACGAGCACGTCTGAAAGTTGTAACACATCAGTCATTTTTGACATCCTTTTCTTCATCTTTCGATGGAACAACCGCAGGCATTTTTACCATGGTCAAACGATCACTTGCCTTAACACGCATTTGTGCTTCAATGTCTTGATAAAGGGCTTCTTTACGATCGCGACGACGCAAGGTCAATACGATTGCCGCAACAATCGACAACAACAACAACACTGCCGCTAATTCAAACGCATACAAATACTCAGTAAACAACACCTGTCCTAACTGCTTAGTATTGTTGTCTGCCATGGTCAGTGCGGTTGGTGCTGGGTAATTATTCAAACCATAAAATTCTGGGTTCAACACCAATAACATTTCAGCCAAAACAACCACAGCAACAGCAACGCCAATAGGTAAGTAACGCGTAAAGCCTTCACGTAACGGGGTTAGGTTAATATCCAACATCATAATGACGAAGAGGAAGAGCACCATCACCGCGCCAACATAAACCAATACCAGAACAACCCCTAAAAACTCGGCTTGCATCAACAACCAAACACCAGCGGTAGCAAAGAAGGTTAACACCAAATAAAGTGCCGCGCGTACGGGATTACGTGCGCTAATGACCGCCAACGCGCCTAGAACAGCAACTGCCGCAAACGCATAAAAGAGCAATTTTTCAATTGACATGACTTATCTATCCTCTAGTTAGCGATACTTTGCTTCAACAGCACGATCAGCCGCAATTTGTGACTCCATCACATCACCGTGCGCTAACAACATATCTTTGTTCATCACGTGCACTTGACCAGGTTCAAACGCATACTCAAAGACGCGCGTCTCCACAATGGCATCCACAGGACAAGCCTCTTCACAGAAACCGCAATAGATACACTTAAACAAGTCAATATCATAAACGGTTGTGCGACGCGTCCCATCAGCTCTCGCTTCAGACTCAATGGTAATAGCGTTCGCGGGGCAAACAGCTTCACATAATTTACAAGCAATGCAACGCTCTTCACCGTCGTCATAACGACGCAAGGCATGCTTACCACGGAAACGTGGCGACATGGGGGTTTTTTCTTCGGGATACAATACCGTAATTTTAGGCTTGAAAAAATACTTCAGCGTAATCCACAAGCCTTGAAACAACTCCCACAGAGTCCACGTTTTAATTTGTCTGCTTAAAAAGTCACTCATGCTACGCCTCCATGCACAAACCAAGGCGACACCTTAAAGTAAGCCATAACACCAACCACAAATACCCACACAATGGTTAATGGAATAAACACCTTCCACCCCAAACGCATGATTTGATCATAACGATAACGAGGGAAAGTTGCACGGAACCACAGGAACACAAACAACAAGAAGGCAACTTTTAACGATAACCAAGCCAACCCTGGTACGAAAGAAAAGACGGTTTCTAAAACAGGAATACCTTCAAATGGAGATAACCATCCACCCATGAACATAATCGCGGTTAAGAAAGAAATCAAAATCATCATGGCATACTCTGCCAAGAAGAAAACGGCGAAGGTCATCCCTGAGTATTCAACGTGGAAACCCGCAACAATTTCAGACTCGCCCTCAGCTACGTCGAATGGTGCACGGTTGGTTTCTGCAACCCCAGCAATAAAATAAAGCACAAACATGGGCAGTAATGGAATCCAATACCAAGCCAACATACCACCCTGCTGTCCCTTCACAATTTCAGACAGATTCATTGAGCCAGCGGTCATGATCACCGTTACTAAGGCAAAACCCATGGCGATTTCATAAGAAATTTTCTGTGCTGAAGAACGTAAAGCACCCAGAAACGCATATTTAGAGTTAGATGCCCAACCTGATACAATCACACCGTAAACCCCAATCGAGGTAACAGCCAACACATAGAGTAAGCCTGCGTTAATATCAGAAATGACCATGCCGTCATCAAAGGGAATCACCGCCCACGCCGCTAAGGCAGGCGCAATCGCCAAAATGGGCGCAATCACAAACAAATACACGTTAGATTGTGAAGGAACAATAATTTCCTTAAACATCAACTTAACCGCATCAGCGATGGGTTGCAGTAAGCCTTTTGGTCCAACACGATTTGGCCCCAAACGAATTTGCATATAACCAATCACTTTACGTTCAGCAAGTGTCAAGTAAGCAACCGCCAACATCAGCGGAATAATCACCAACATTGCCTGAATTAAAATCACCAACACACTAGCAACCGCAGACGGCATCCATTCAGATAAAGATAAAGCTAATGACTCAAACATTACATCTGCTCCTTAGTCACTGTTACCCAACCACCAGAAAGATTGGTTAGCAATCCAATGCCTAACACCACAGAACCCTGTGCAACACGCACATCAGTGATAAACGGCATCTGCTGACTTACCCCTTGAGCATCCTGAACCAAAAGGTGAGACCCCTTCACGCCCAATGCTTGAGCATCAGCAGGGTGAATACGCACAAGATTTGCGCCTTCCATCAACGGATGATCTTGTAAAGGTTGCGCTTGACGCACCAACATATCCCCTGAGTAAATGGCAACTTCTGCAACACGACTCAAACCCTGTTCTAACGCCATATCGGTTGTGCTCGCAGACAACAAGGTTGCACGATTCATGCTTTTTACTTCAGCTAACGCTGACTTGGCTGAGTCAGTCACTTGCACCAAACTGACATATTCACAGGCGGGTACATCCATCATGTTACCGAATACACGCAATACTTTCCAACCTAACTTTGCATCACCTGCAAGGGTCAAGGGCGCACTCGCTGTTTGTAACTGACCAAAGGTGTTGATGAAGCTACCCGCCTCTTCGCCATAACTGGCAATGGGCAATAACCAATCCGCCTGCTGACGCAAAGCAGGCGTATCAAAAGCCGAGAAAGCAATCACTTGCTCAGCAGGTTTGGTCTGAGGTGCGGTTAAAACATCAGCAGACAAATCAACATTCCATAGCACCAAATGCGACAACTCAGCCTGTAACATCGCCTGCGTTGACAACCCCTTGCCAGAACAAGAACGCACGCCCAACAAACAAGCCCCTAAACTGTTGCCAGCTTCCGCCAACCACGCAACCTGTGCGCCTGCCCAATCAGCCACCAAACTGGCTAATTGTAACAAGCGTCCAAAAGCAGGATGTGATTGCGCAATCTGACCCAATAGGATGACTTTTTGTCCAGAAACAGACAACAACTCTGCCATTTTCTTCGCGGTGTCATCAACCGCCTGCCCAGATAACAAGCCTGCTTCCACCTCAGACAAACTACGTTCACCCGCTAAGGCTAAGGCGAGTCTGGCTAAACTGGCGGTCATCTCGTGCATTGGGACAATAGATTTTGCTTGCACACGATAGTTGAAATCATAATCAACAGGGTTAATCGCTAAGACTTTTCCTTTTGCTAAACTGGCTTCGCGTACACGATGGTTGATGATCGGTTGTTCATGACGTAGGTTTGAACCCACCAACAAAATCGCTTTAGCCTTGCCTAACTCTGCCAATGAAATGGGTGAATAGGGCATCACGCCAGCACAATCAACGCTCATATCCTGCTGATGCAAACGATGGTCGATATTGTGAACGCCTTTGGCATTCAAGACCTTTTTCAACAAATAAAGATTTTCTAACGAACTGGTTGGGCTGATCAGTGCACCGATTTTGTTCGCATCCTGACTGGCTTGCGCTGATAAACTGCTGGCAATAGTCGTTAACGCCGTTTCCCAATCTACCGCTACCCAACGACCATCTAGCTTACGTAAAGGCTGAGTCAAACGGTTTTGCGTCAAGCCAGTGTAAGAGAAACGGTCACGATCGGACAACCAGACTTCATTTAAGGCTTCAGCCTCTTTCGGAACGACACGCTTGATTTCACCAGATTTATGATGCAAATAAACTTGACTACCTACCCCATCATGAATGGCAATACTTGGCGTTGCCGTTAGTTCCCAGGCACGTGCAGAATAACGATAAGGCTTAGAGGTCAATGCGCCAACAGGACACAAATCAATGACGTTTCCTGATAGCTCAGAAACCATTGCCTTCTCAACGTAAGTACCGATCTCCATATGCTCACCACGACCAGTAGCACCGAGCTCCATAATACCTGCGACTTCACGACCAAAGCGTACACAGCGCGTACAGTGGATACAACGGGTCATATCCGTTTGCACGAGAGGACCTACATCATGATCTTCGACAATACGCTTACCTTCATGGAAACGCGTAATATCCTCACCATAAAGCATAGAAACATCTTGTAGCTCACACTCACCACCTTGGTCACAGATAGGACAATCTAAGGGGTGATTGATCAATAAGAACTCCATCACCGCTTTTTGTGCCGCTAAGGCTTTGGGTGAACGGGTAAATACCTTCATGCCATCCGTCACAGGGGTCGCGCAGGCTGGAAGCGATTTAGGCGCACCTGTCACCTCAACCAAACACATACGACAGTTTGCCGCTACTGACAATTTTTTGTGATAGCAAAAACGTGGAATAGGAATCCCTGCGTCATCTGCCACATCAATAAGCATCAACCCTTCTTTGGATTGAATGCTTTGACCATTAATTTCAATTTTAACCATGGAATTGCGTCCTTCCTTCGCTTGGGCGCTTACATGCGGTCATAAATGCTACAGCCATGCTCGATATAATGCTCGAATTCATGACTGAAATGCTTCAGAAAACTGGCAACAGGAATAGCCGAAGCATCCCCTAGACCACAAATAACCTTACCCGTAATGCGTCCACCAACATCTTTCAGTAAGGCCAAATCTTCTGGCTTACCCTTGCCTTCGTAGATACGCTTCACAATGCGGTGCATCCAACCCGTACCCTCACGACAAGGCGTACATTGACCACAGGACTCTTCATAATAAAAATAACTGAGACGTTCTAATACTTTCACCATATCAGTGGTTTCATCCATAATGATGACGGAACCCGCACCAAGGTAAGAGCCTGCTTTAGAAATGCCGTCATAATCCATGACCATGCCCATCGCTTGCTCTGCCGTCAATACAGGCGTTGATGAACCACCAGGAATCACTGCCTTCAGCTGACGACCTTTCCAAATACCACCCGCATTTTCTAATAAGGTGCTAAAGGGTGTTCCCATGCGCAACTCTTGGTTACCCGGCTTCTCCACATGTCCAGAAACTGAAAACAGCTTGGTACCGCCATTATTTGGTTTACCGAGTTCTAAGAACCACTGTCCACCCTTAGCCAAAATCATCGGGATAGAGGCTAGCGTTTCTGTGTTATTGATCGTTGTGGGACGACCATAAAGACCAAAGCTCGCGGGGAAAGGCGGCTTAAAGCGTGGCATCCCTTTTTTGCCCTCGATAGACTCAATTAAGGCAGTTTCCTCACCACAGATATAGGCTCCAGCACCAGAATGCACAAAGCAATCGAAATCAAACCCAGAACCTTGAATATTTTTACCAAGTAATCCCGCTGAACGCGCCTCTTCTACCGCGCCCATAAAACGACTGATTGGCTCGTAAAACTCACCACGCACATAGTTATAGCAACGACTTGCACCAATGACATAAGCGGCAATACACATCCCTTCAATAAGCTGATGTGGGTTATAACGCAGAATATCGCGATCCTTACAGGTACCAGGTTCGCCTTCGTCCGAATTACAGAGCAGGAACTTTTGTCCTGGTGCGCGACGGTTCATAAAGCTCCACTTTAAACCTGTTGGAAACCCTGCACCACCACGACCACGTAACGCGGAAATTTTTACCTGATCAATGATTTCCTCAGGCGTAATTTCTCCTGCCAATACCTGTTTCCAAACCTGATAACCGCCATTATCGAGATAAGTCTTTAATGTCCAAGACTCAGGTAAGTGAAGGGTGCGAAAACAATTTTCATTCATCATACGCAATCACTCCAATGAATCCAGAATATGATCAATTTTCTCAGGAGTCAAATGTTCATAATAGGTTTCACCGATTTGAAACATGGGTGCACCCACGCAAGCCCCTAAACATTCAACTTCTTTAATGGAAAACCTCCCATCCGCAGAAATTTCCCTAAAATCATTAACCCCTAAACGTTTCTTCAAATGGGAAACGACCTCATCGGATCCACGTAACAGGCAAGAAATATTGGTACATACACAAATTTTATGCTTACCGACAGGGTTATGTTCGTACATAGAATAGAAGGTAGCAACCTCATAAACCTCAATCGGTTCCATATCAAGATATTCAGCTACCTCATCCATCAAATCGCGGGTTAGATGACCGCCATTTTCTTTCTGCACCACCATCAATGCAGACATCACAGCAGATTTTTGCTGACCTACTGGATACTGTGCGACCCAGCGATCAATTTCAGCTTTGACAGATCCTTGAATGATACTCATCAGCGGTCAATCTCCCCAAATACGATATCTTGAGTTCCAATAATAGTCACCACATCGGCAATCATATGTCCTCGGCACATTTCATCTAACCCAGCTAAATGAGCGAATCCTGGTGCGCGAATTTTCAAACGGTAAGGCTTATTTGCGCCATCTGAAATCATATAAACCCCCAACTCACCCTTTGGATGCTCTACGGCGGCATACGCCTCACCCTCAGGCAAACAATAGCCCTCGGTGAACAGCTTAAAGTGGTGGATCAAGGCTTCCATGTTGTCTTTTACAGCTTGACGCTTAGGTGGTGCAACCTTGAAATTACTGGTCATCACCTCTCCGGGATTTTTACGCAACCACTCGATACATTGACGAATGATTTTGTTAGACTCGCGCATTTCTGCCACGCGAACCAAATAACGATCGTAAGAATCCCCTGTTTTACCAATAGGAATATCGAAATCTAAACGGTCATAAACCTCATAAGGCTGTGTTTTGCGCAAATCCCATGCAATGCCAGAACCACGCAACATAGGACCAGTAAAGCCCATCTGCAAGGCACGCTCAGGTGACACAATACCAATATCAACCGTTCTTTGCTTCCAAATACGGTTGTCAGTGAGTAATGTCTCATATTCATCTACATAATTAGGGAATCTTTCCGTAAATGCCCATAAGAAGTCAAGCATCGAACCGTGACGTGTTTCATTCAAGCGGTCAACGTCTTTCTTAGAACGGAAAGGTGAATACTCATACTTTGGCATGCTGTCAGGCAGATCACGATAGACACCACCGGGACGATAATAAGTCGCGTGCATCCGTGCACCAGACACAGCCTCATAGCAATCCATCAGATCTTCACGCTCACGGAAAGCGTATAAGAAAACGGTCATCGCACCGATGTCGAGCGCATGCGCCCCTAACCATAACAAATGGTTAAGAATACGCGTTATTTCATCAAACATGACACGAATATACTGAGCACGTTCTGGCACAGCCAACCCGAGTAGTTTTTCAATGGTCATCACATAAGCGTGTTCGTTCGCCATCATAGACACATAGTCCAAACGATCCATATAACCAATGGATTGATTGTAGGACTTATATTCTGCTAACTTTTCTGTGCCACGATGCAATAACCCAATATGGGGATCAGAACGGACAATGGTTTCCCCATCTAATTCTAAGACAAGACGTAGTACGCCATGTGCAGACGGATGCTGAGGTCCAAAGTTCAAGGTATAATTACGAATTTCAGACATTTATTCTGCTCCTAAACGCTCTGTTGGGCGTAATACCCTCGGCACATTGACACGATTCGTAATGGACACTGGCTCATATACCACGCGATTGAGTTGATCATCAAAACGCATTTCAACCTGCCCTTCTAAAGGGAAATCCTTACGCAAGGGATAACCCACAAACCCGTAGTCCGTTAGTAAACGACGTAAATCTGGGTGGTTTTGGAAAGCGATACCAAACAAATCAAAGGCTTCGCGCTCAAACCAGTTAGCTACCGTCCATATTTCACACACACTGTCCACCATCGGGAAGTCGGTGTTATCACAAAACACCTTCACGCGTAGGCGCAGATTATCCTGTACCGACAACAAGTGAGTCACCACAGCAAAACGATTCGGCATAGACAATTGGGTATCAGCGACAGACGACTCAAAATCAAACACACCGCGACTAAAACCTGCATTGGGCGCATTATCGGTTTCCCAATTGGTTTGCCCGTAGGCAACATAGTCAACGCCACATAAATCAATGAGTTGCTCAAAATGCAATTCATCACGCGCATAACGCGCAAAAGCAAGCCAATCGCTTGCTGATACTTCAACGGTCAACTCTTGACAGTCAGAAAGCTGACCTTTTACGCTCGACCAATCGGTTTGAATACGCGTTAATAACGCTGTTAATTGCTTCATACTTCCAGACCCCGTTAGCGAGCGATGGTGTTGGTACGTTTGATTTTATTTTGTAACTGAATAATGCCGTACAACAAAGCTTCAGCCGTCGGAGGACAGCCTGGAACATACACATCAACAGGTACAATACGATCACAACCACGAACAACAGAATAAGAGTAGTGGTAATAGCCACCGCCATTGGCGCAAGACCCCATGGAAATCACCCAACGCGGTTCAGCCATCTGATCATAAACCTTACGCAAGGCAGGCGCCATTTTATTGACTAAGGTTCCCGCGACAATCATGACATCAGACTGACGAGGACTTGGACGGAAAATCACGCCAAAGCGATCAAGATCATAACGCGACGCGCCAGCGTGCATCATTTCAACCGCACAACAGGCCAGACCAAAGGTCATAGGCCACAATGAACCAGTACGCGCCCAATTAATGAGCTTATCAGCACTGGTGGTGACAAAACCTTCTTTTAGAACGCCCTCTATTCCCATTCCAAGGCTCCTTTTTTCCACTCATAAACAAAGCCAACGACTAAAATGATCAAGAACAAAGCCATGGCAAGGAACCCTGCCAAACCAATGGTATCAAGCACCATAGCCCAAGGAAAAAGGAAGGCAATTTCTAAATCGAAAATAATAAAGAGGATGGCAACCAAATAAAAGCGCACATCAAATTTCATACGCGCATCTTCGAATGCTTCAAAGCCACATTCGTAGGGCGATAATTTTTCACTGTCAGGACGATTGGGGGCAAGTAACCAACCCGCGGCAATAGGACCAATCCCAAATAACACGCCAAGAACAACGAAAACAAGAATCGGTAGATAGCTTTCTAACACACTGTCACTCCGTAATAACGCTAAAACTAAACTTTTACACAAAAGTGGTACCGACGACTGGACTCGAACCAGCACAGCTTACGCCACTACCACCTCAAGGTAGCGTGTCTACCAATTCCACCACGTCGGCACTATTCATATTTTTTCGTTATTTCCCTGTTTGCGACGGCACATCAGCGGGTTGCGATGAGCGATCACTGGCAGGGACATCTGTTGATACAGGTGCATCAGGAGTACCGATTACACTGTTACCACCAGACAAGTTCGTAGACATATAAGCTAGTGTTAAGCTTGTTGCGAAGAACAGAGTTGCTATTATAGCAGTAAACCGTGATAAAAATGAAGCAGAACCTCTCGATCCGAACACACTTTGTGATGACCCGCCACCAAAGCTTGCCCCTGCATCAGCTCCTTTTCCGTGCTGAATCAACACCAAACCAATCATCATCAATGAAAGAATGACATGAACAATTAACACAACTTGCATCATTTTTTTGTCTCCTAACCCATGTTTGCTGCGGTATAGATGCGAATAAAATCGTCAACATTTAGTGCCGCACCACCAATTAAGCCACCATCCACATCTGCTTGACCAAAAATAGCACCTGCATTATCTGGTTTTACACTACCACCGTACAGAATTGTCTTTTGCTCCGCCATCACGCTATCTTTAGCAGAAAGATAAGCACGAATAAACGCATGTACGGCTTGTGCTTGCTCTGGAGTTGCTGTTTTCCCTGTACCAATCGCCCAAACAGGTTCATAAGCAATAATTAACGATGACCATCCCTCTTCCAACTTACCAATAACGGCATCTACTGCATCTAACTGTGCTGAAATAACTTGCTCAGTAATATCTGATTCTCTTTGTGTCAGCGTTTCACCGACACATAAAATCGGTGTTAAGCCAGAATCTAATGCCGCTTTTACTTTTTGAGCAACAATTTCGTTCGTTTCACCGTATAAAGCACGACGTTCAGAATGCCCCACGATCACATGATGACAGCCAATATCAGTCAACATAAATCCTGCAACTTCTCCTGTATAAGCGCCTGGACCTGTAATATCAACCAGTGTTTGTGCGCCTACATAGATACCTGACTGACCAGCTAATGAAACGGCCTGAGCAAGATAAGGTAACGGAGGACAAACCAACATAGTCACCTTATCCACTAAGGCTACTTTATTCACCAAACCTGTCATCATCTCTTGCGTAAACGCAACAGAGCCGTGCATTTTCCAATTTCCAGCAACCATCTTATGTCGCATATTTTTCTCCTTTGTGAGTATATTTGCATATACTGACTAACCTAATGATTCGTTAACCCAATCAGCTTAACTGATTACTATTTGTATAACTGTTTGAGCACGATCAGATTGAATAAACCGCTTTAATTTCATCTTCTAAATAATGAACCAGTTGTTTAACCAACACGGCATCCTTACCCTCTACCATCACCCGAATTAAGGGTTCAGTTCCTGATAAACGCACCAAAATACGTCCATTAGAACCTAACTGCGACTCAGCAGAAGCAATGGCATCCTTTACCCGAGCATCATCAATTGTTTTGATTTTCTTGCTCAGTTTTACATTAACCAATTCTTGAGGATAACGAATAAAGCCTTGCTTGAGGGCATTCAAACCAACCTTACGTTTTACCAGCACACTTAACACTTGTAATGCGGCAACAATACCATCTCCCGTAGAAGCCTTATCCAGACACAAAATATGTCCAGAAGGTTCAGCACCGTAAAGCAATCCTTCCTCGATCAATTTTTCCATGACATAACGATCACCCACTGGCGTACGATGGAAAGCAACCCCTTGTTGTTGACAATACTTCTCTAATCCCATATTGCTCATCACTGTGCCCACAATCCCTTGAACAGGGGTATCCTGACCACTCATGATCATATAGAGAATGTCATCACCATCTAACACAGCCCCTGTATGATCCACCAAAATCAAGCGATCACCATCACCATCCAAAGCAATACCTAAATCCGCTTTTTCAGTCAACACTGCGCGTTGCAGTGCCGCTGGGTCAGTAGCACCACAATCATCATTAATGTTGAGACCATTCGGTTGATTACCAATGGTAATTACTTTTGCACCTAACTCGATAAAGACATGTGGGGCAACATGATAGGTTGCACCATTGGCACAATCTACGACAATTTTTAGTCCATTGAGACGAGTACCGTGAGCCATGGTACTTTTACAGTATTCGATATAACGCCCAGCGGCATCGTTAATTCGTGATACCTTGCCCAGTAATTGAGACGGGACGCAAACCATTGCCTCATCCATCATACTTTCAATCGCAAGCTCTAACTCATCACCCAGCTTGTAGCCTTCGCCATTGAAAAACTTGATACCATTGTCGTAATAAGGGTTGTGGGAAGCACTAATGACAACACCAGCAACTGCACCAAAGGTTTTCGTAATATAGGCAATCGCTGGCGTAGGCATCGGTCCTAACAGACGAACATCTACCCCTGCTGAAGCAAATCCTGCCTCTAAAGCAGACTCAAACAAATAACCAGAAATGCGCGTATCTTTACCAATGATCACGGGTGCATTACTGATCTGCTTGAGTACCATGCCTGCCGCCCAGCCCAATTTAAGTGCCATTGCAGGCTCCATTGACTCTGAGCCTACACGTCCACGAATTCCATCTGTGCCAAAAAAGCGTTTTTTATGTTTGACTGACATCTTTTGATCCTTTGGGATAACAAAAAACACAAAGAGCCGATGACGCAATCACCAGCTCTTGCAATCGAAATAGACCTAATTAAGCGAGGTCTTGAATACGATAAGCAGGTTGAGTTCCTGCGTAATCCATTGCCATCGCCATGGCTTCTGCACCCGCCACCGTTGTGGTGTAGGCGACACGGTGCATTAACGCCTCACGACGGATAGAGAAAGAATCTGCAACCCCCATCGCACCATCAGACGTATTGACGATTAACACGATTTCATCATTTTTAATCATATCTACGATATTGGGACGACCTTCGGTTACTTTATTCACCACTGCAACCGCCAACCCAGCTTCCTGTAAGGCTTTAGCCGTACCACGCGTAGCCACAATCTCAAAACCACGCGCAATCAACATTTTTGCCACGTCCACCGCCGCTGTACGATCGGCTTGACGCACAGAAATAAAGACTTTTCCACTGGTTGGCAAACTGGTTCCTGCCGCCAATAACCCTTTCGCAAAGGCTTGAGCAAAGTTCTCACCAATGCCCATGACTTCGCCAGTTGATTTCATCTCAGGCCCAAGAATGGGGTCAACGCCGCCAAACTTAATGAATGGGAATACCACCTCTTTAACAGAAACGTGTTGGGGAATGATTTCTTTGGTAAACTCTTGTTCTGCTAACGTCTTACCTGCCATCACTCGCGCCGCAATCTTCGCCAATGGCGCACCAATCGCTTTTGACACAAACGGAGCGGTACGCGAAGCACGAGGATTCACCTCTAGCACATAAATGTCTTCACCTTTGACCGCAAACTGCACGTTCATCAAGCCACGCACTTTCAGTGCCATTGCCATGGCAACGGTTTGACGACGGATTTCATCTTGAATATGGGCAGGCACAGTATAAGGTGGTAACGAACAGGCAGAATCACCTGAGTGAATACCCGCTTGCTCGATATGCTCCATGATACCGCCAATCACCACCTGTTCACCATCACAAATCGCATCCACATCCAATTCAACAGCATCATCAAGGAATCGATCTAATAACACAGGGGAATCATTCGATACTTGCACCGCCTCACGCATATAACGCGACAAGTCCTTTTCGCCATAGACGATTTCCATCGCTCGACCGCCCAATACATAGGAGGGACGAACCACCAAGGGATAGCCAATTTCAGCGGCAAGGGTCAGGGCTTGTTCTGGCGTACGCGCAGTGCGGTTGGCAGGTTGACGCAATCCCAATTCTTGTAACAATTTTTGGAAACGCTCACGATCTTCTGCCAAGTCAATCGAATCTGGTGAAGTACCAATAATCGGCACACCTGCCGCCTCTAACTCTCGAGAAAGTTTCAATGGTGTCTGACCACCATACTGAACAATCACGCCTTCTGGTTTTTCCACCGCAACAATTTCTAGCACATCTTCTAGTGTCAATGGCTCAAAATACAAGCGATCAGAAGTGTCATAGTCAGTTGAAACAGTCTCAGGGTTACAGTTGACCATAATGGTTTCAAAGCCATCTTCACGCAATGCCATTGCCGCATGAACGCAACAATAGTCGAACTCAATCCCTTGACCAATACGATTAGGACCACCACCCAAAATCATGATCTTGCGCTTGTCTGTTGGCTCTGCCTCACACACCTGTTCATAAGTTGAATAGAGATAGGCAGTATTGGTTGCAAACTCAGCCGCACAAGTATCCACACGTTTATACACAGGCTTCACACCCAAGGTATGACGGAACTTACGGAAGAATTGCTTATCTGTACTCAATAGCTTCGCTAATCGCTCATCCGAAAAACCTTTGCGCTTGAGTTTCAACAGTCGATCTGCATCTAAGGCATCCAGACCACCCGCTTTAACGGATTTTTCTTCTTTGACAATATCTTCAATTTGCGCCAAGAACCAAGGATCAATCGCTGATACTTCATAAATCTCAGCCAATGACCACCCAAAGCGGAAGGCATCTGCCACATACCACAAACGATCTGGACCTGGAGAACGCAACTCATGGCGTAAAATATCACGCACTTGCTTCTCATCCATTTCTTTCAGGTTTAGCATGGGATCTAAACCAGATTTACCCGTTTCCAACCCACGAATCGCTTTCTGTAACGACTCTTGGAAAGTACGTCCCATCGCCATCACTTCACCGACCGACTTCATTTGTGTCGATAAACGAGGCTCTGCTTGAGGGAATTTCTCGAAGGTGAAGCGAGGAACTTTGGTGACCACATAGTCAATGGATGGTTCAAATGACGCAGGCGTTAATCCACCTGTAATATCATTTGTCAACTCATCAAGAGTATAACCCACCGCCAACTTAGCGGCCACTTTGGCAATAGGGAAACCCGTTGCTTTCGATGCTAAAGCAGACGAACGAGACACGCGAGGGTTCATTTCAATCACAATCATGCGACCATCAACAGGGTTGATCGCAAACTGCACGTTTGAACCGCCTGTTTCTACCCCGATCTCACGCAATACCGCAATCGACGCATTACGCATGATTTGATATTCTTTGTCTGTCAGGGTTTGTGCGGGTGCAATGGTAATCGAGTCGCCTGTATGAACCCCCATCGGGTCAAGGTTTTCAATCGAACAAACAATGATGCAGTTATCCTTACGATCACGGATCACTTCCATCTCAAATTCTTTCCAACCCAAAATGGATTCTTCAATCAACAATTCTTTGGTCGGAGACAAATCTAAACCATGTTTACAAATCTGCTCAAACTCATCTTTGTTATAAGCAATACCGCCACCCGTACCACCGAGCGTGAACGAAGGACGAATTACCGTTGGGAAACCCACCTTAGCCTGCAAGGCCCAAGCCTCTTCCATATTATGGGCAACGCCTGAGTCAGGCACGTCTAACCCGATCTTAACCATGGCTTGACGGAATTTTTCACGGTCTTCACCCTTATCAATGGCTTCAGGTTTTGCACCGATTAACTCGACATTGTATTTATCCAACACACCGTGATGCCACAAGTCTAACGAGCAATTCAATGCCGTTTGACCACCCATGGTTGGCAATAAGGCATCGGGTCTTTCTTTTTCGATAATGGTTTCGATGGTTTGCCAGTTAATCGGTTCAATGTAGGTTGCATCTGCCATGTTAGGGTCAGTCATAATGGTCGCAGGGTTAGAGTTCACTAACACCACACGATAGCCTTCTTCTCGCAAAGCCTTACACGCCTGTGCGCCAGAATAGTCAAACTCACATGCTTGACCAATCACAATCGGACCCGCACCAATAATTAAAATACTCTTAATATCCGTTCTCTTTGGCATACTGCTCTTCCTTATTCTTTTCCTATGGTGTTGATTTATTGATGCACACTACTCATGCACGACGTGCCGCCATATTGGCAATAAACTCGTCAAAGAGATAAGCTAAGTCATGAGGTCCAGGGCTTGCCTCTGGGTGCCCTTGGAAACTGAAAAACGGCTTATTGGTAAAACGAATCCCTTGATTTGATTTGTCAAATAACGAGCGATGCGTTGCTTCAACACCCGTAGGAAGCGTAGATTCATCCACCGCAAACCCATGATTTTGAGCGGTAATCAATACTTGCCCAGTTTTCATATCTTGTACAGGGTGATTACCACCATGATGACCAAATTTCATTTTTAAGGTTTTTGCGCCAGAAGCTAGGGCTAATAACTGATGCCCTAAACAAATGCCATAAATCGGTGTATCACCTTGAATTAACTCAGCAATCGCTGTGATTGCATAACCACAAGCTGAAGGGTCACCAGGACCATTTGATAGGAAAATACCATCAGGATTCATGTCCTTGACAAGGCTCGCAGGCGTATCTGCTGGTACAATGGTCAAACGACATCCGCGCTCAGTCAACATACGCAAAATATTCGTTTTAACACCATAATCATATGCAACCACATGATAGGGTAGATCAGCATCAGCTTTCGTATCGAAACCTTTGCCCAATTGCCACTCACCTTCACGGAAAGTGTAGGTTTCTTTGGTAGTCACCTCGATGGCTAAATCCATGCCATTTAAGCCTGCAAATGCTTGTGCCTTGGCAACAGCCGCCTCGGCATCAATCTGTTCACCAGCAACAATGACACCATTCTGTGCGCCTTTTTCACGCAGAATGCGCGTTAACTGACGGGTATCAATGTTAGCAATCGCAACCGTATTTTGTGCTACGAGATAATCAGATAACGACTGTTCTGATCGAAAGTTACTATGCAACAAGGGTAGGTCACGAATAATCAGACCACTTGCCATGATAGACTTTGACTCACAATCCTCAGCATTAACCCCTACATTACCGATATGAGGATAGGTTAAGGTCACCAATTGGCGATAATAAGATGGATCCGTTAGAATTTCTTGATAACCCGTCATTGATGTGTTAAAAACCACCTCACCGACAGACTCACCCAATGCACCAACAGAATCTCCCCAAAAAAGACTTCCATCTTGCAACGCTAACAATGCTTTTACCATATCGCCCACTTCCCTATCTCGTTAACCTAATTTACCTATTTATGACCTAAAACGACGGATACAAAAAAACGGAGAAGGCAGAGCCAACTCCGTTTTCGCGCTATTCTACTGGTGGCCAGTTGTGATCAACATGCCTTGCTTCTCCGCTAATTTGGTTAATAATACCCCAAAAAAGCACTCTCTGTCTAGTAGATAACGCGATCAGATATAACCGATTCATGGCAAAATCCGCTTAGACTGACTGATTTTTTTAGAACCGTATAGTAAATACAACACAATACCTAATAAAGACCAAATACCAAATCGCCACCAAGTATCGGCAGGCAAAAACGCCATAAGCCCGCCACAAAAAACAACCCCCAGCAAGGGAATGGTAACACCACCAGGAATCACAAACGAACGTGGCAAATCAGGTCTTTGACGACGCAAAACGACAACGGCTAAAGAGACGATGACAAAAGCAAATAAAGTACCAATGTTTACCAACTCAGCCAACGAGCCTAATGGCACAAAACCTGCCATTAACATCATCACGCCACCTGACAAGACAATGTTCTTAATTGGCGTATGCTGACGTGTCGAAACCTCTCCAAACACACTTGGCAAAAACCCATCTCGAGACATCGCCATCAAAATACGAGACAAGCCATAATACATGACTAACATTACCGTTGTCAGCCCTGCGATTGCCCCCGTCGCAATCAAGGCTGAAGCCCAATTCACCCCAACCAAACTCAGCGCATGCGCCACTGGTGAAGGAACATTCAGTTGATCATACTTCACCATACCCGTTAAGGTAGCTGAAACCAAGACATAAATCACCGCACACACAGCAAGCGACCATAAAATACCACGTGGCAAATCACGCTGGGGATTTTTTGCCTCTTCTGCCGCAGTTGAAACCGCATCAAACCCAACAAAAGCAAAAAACACTAAGGATGCCGCCGCCAACACACCGATGCTTTTACCCTCAGCATTTTCACCATACCACCCAAAAGGCATAAATGGCGACCAGTTTTCAGGATTCACATAACCAATGCCTATGGCTAAAAACACAAAAATGGTTAACAACTTAATAAAGACGATGCCTGCATTCAGGCGAGCACTTTCTTTTACGCCACGAATCAGCAACAACATGAGCACAAAAATAATCAGCATAGCAGGCAAATTGACCACACCACCTAATGCGGGTGGTTTTGTCCACATTTCTGGCAGAAAAATACCAACCGCTTGTAGCCCATTCACCAAATAGCCCGACCAGCCTGTTGAAACAGCCGACACACACACGGCATACTCCAGCAATAACGTCCAGCCAATCAACCAAGCCAACTTATCACCGAATGCAACTCTGGCGTAACCATACGCACTACCAGAACCACCAAGCATACCCGATAATTCAGCATAAGCAAAGGCGGCAAAGGCGGCAGTCGTACCAGCCAATAAAAAAGAGATAATGATGGCTGGACCAGCTTGTGTCGCGGCGGCAATGCCAGTCAACACAAAGATACCCGTGCCAATAATGGCACCCAATCCCATGAAAAACAAATCCCATGCAGAAAGGACTTTTTTTAACTCAGCTGAATGCTCGTCTTGCATAGCCTACGCCCCACAATCTAATTAGTAAGTATTTCTTACAAACAAGAGAAAAGACCTCACGAAACGATGTCACGCTCATCACTGTAAGCCAACAAGCCTCTCAACACAAGATCAGGCATCCACTGCCAATGCCCCGATAATAAAGGCAATAGCTGTTGCGCATCACCACCAGTGATGATACAACGCATTTCACCACCAACAAGGTCAATAGCTTGGGCGCGTAATCGTTCAACACTCGCGGCTAGAGACCACAAAGAGCCGCCAGCAACAGCCTGAGCGGTATTACAACCTAATAAACCTGTTGGAGCCTCTAATGACTGCTCATCTAAATCTAATGATTGCCCCAATCGCGAGGTTCCTTGAATCAAACACTGGCGCATCATGGCTAAACCCGGTACGATCAACCCACCTAAATGCACACCACCATTGTTCACCACATCCATGGTTAAGGCAGTACCAGCATCAACCACGCAAACAGCATCCGTTTGTAGTCGCCACGCACCCAACAAAGCACACCAGCGATCAGAGCCTAGACGATGCGCTTGGACATAGCCATTACGCAACCCATCCCGCTCAACCTCAGACAATACTTCAATAAGATGACAATTCCAGACATGTGCCAACTGAAAACGCAACATTTTTACCCAATCGGCATCACTGACTGCTGATAAAATAACCCTATTTGGTTTATGTTCCTCAGTGACAACCTGTTGTAAAAACTGTTCCACTGATAAAGAAGACAAAGGTAATGATCCTGAAAAAGCATAACGCCCATTTCTTATGTGACCCCACTTTACACGCGTGTTGCCTACATCTAACAATAATGTTGTCATGAAATATCCTAATTAATCTGACCAAGTGGTCGAAGTCGCACCTCGCCCACTGAAAATAGTTGCTCACCCGAAGCAGTAAGCAGTCGTAATCTGCCATCCAAAGCCACCCCCTGAAACCGACCTTCTATTTGTCGATCAGCGAGTGTCACGATCACGAGCTCGTTTAACCACAAAGCATACGATTGCCATTCATTTACTAAACTTTTTCGTCCTTGCTCACTTGCTATCAAGGGTAAACGTGCAAACCAAGCATTTAATAAGCTGGCAATTAATTCTGGTTGAGAGGGAGGTGAAGATAACCTATCCGATAAGGAAACTACACCTATTCCATCACCACTCACCTGTTCGGATAACCGCAGGCGATTTAACCCAATTCCGAGAACAATGTCAAATTTATTTTGCCTTGACCCACTAACAGAAATTAAAATGCCACTTATTTTTTTGTACTCTATGAGCACATCATTTGGCCATTTGAGCATCACTTGAGTAAGCCCGAGAGATCTTAACACATCATGTACACATAAAGAAGCTAAAAGACTTAATAGACCAATAGAAGAAGCCTGTTCCTCGACCCAACCACGTATTGAAAAGGCAACTTGTCCATGACCAGACTGCCAAAATCTGAGTTGTCGCCCTACCCCTGCTGTTTGATCCACAGCGACCAATAACTGCCAACAAGAAGAGGAGGCACGTGACAACAAGAGATTCTGGGTAGAAGCTAAACGCTCAACAACGTCAATATCTCCAATCTGCATATGCGCACTAGCACTCAACCTATTACGAATATCCTCAGCAAGCATTTTTTGTCTCAGTTGACTCATCTAACAGTTTGATAGAAAAAGAAAAACCCACCATAGAGGTGGGTTTTAGGAATAAGTGCCTGGCGATGACCTACTCTCGCATGGGGAAGCCCCACACTACCATTGGCGCAGACGGGTTTCACTTCTGAGTTCGGGATGGGATCAGGTGGGGCACCGTCGCTATGGTCGCCAAGCAGAAGCTTGGTGCTGATTGATATTGTTCAATCTAGCGAAAATCTGGAAAATCACATTATACACATTGAGAAGTTATCAACAAGTGCCAATCTCTTTTGGCACAGTATTTTTAGAAATTTGCGCGACGCTAATGCGAGCAACGCAAAGGAGCTTAGCTAACTAAGTGACTGCGTAGCGCAGTGTTAGCAACAAAGCAAAGACTAAAAATACACAGCCAAAAGGTGTTTTTGGTGTTGTATGGTTAAGCCTCTCGAGCAATTAGTATTGGTAAGCTACATG
>CAZLOM010000009.1:20979-26506 GCA_964561185.1 uncultured Piscirickettsiaceae bacterium | reverse complement strand
GGGCGTATCTGCGTTAAGAGTCTTTCCGCACTAACCGCATCACTGATGACAACAAACATTGCCCATTTTGCATAGCCTAATACAGACTCCTGCCGAGTGAGGCAGGTTTCTTCCACACCATAACGCTCCACCGCGAGCACATCAAACGTCCCTTGATAATGATTCAATAACCACTCCACCCAATAGGGTTTGTCTGCCAAGGGGCAAAGAAGCTCAATCCGTTTCATCGTTGAAGACATCAGACTTCCTCCTCATTTTGCTTTTCCAACAGATGACAGCTTGCTTCTACCGTTAACGGCTGTTTCGCCATGACATGCTCATACAACAAAGGCAGAAGAATCAAGGTTAATAGGGTTGAAGACACCAAGCCACCAATAATCACAATCGCTAAAGGACGTTGAATCTCCGACCCAGGTCCTGTAGCGAACAATAAAGGAACTAACCCCAAGGCGGCAATGATCGCTGTCATTAACACAGGACGCAAGCGGCGTTTGGCTCCCATGAGCATAATGCTCAGGCTGTTATCCATAGAGCGATGTAACCGATTGAAGGTATCCATCATCATCACCCCATTCAGCACCGCAATACCCAACAAGGCAATAAAACCAATAGACGCTGGCAAAGACAAATACTCACCACTCCACCACAGAGAAAACACACCACCAATCATGGCAAAGGGAATGGTTGCCAAAGAAATAAAGGTTAATGACCATGCTTTCAGGGTAAGACGTAGCAGTAAGGCAATCATCACAATCCCTAAAGGAATCAACCAGCTTAAGCGTGCGTTAACCCTTTCTTGACTCTCAAACTCTCCACCATATTGAATATAATAGCCTTGAGGGAGTTCGAGATCAGCGAGTGCTTGCTTGGTTTCAGCGACAAAACTGCTTAAATCTCTCTGCCCGACATTGATGAGTACCACAGACAAGCGTTGTCCCTGCTCACGACTGATCGACACAGCACCCTCAACCCGCTCTAACTGAGCAACATTCGACAATTGCAGTCCCGTAATACGTTGCTCATTCGGCAGATTCAATTGATCGACACTCGGAAGCGTTTCATTCACCACACCTGCGCCACGCAAGACCAAAGGAATACGACGATTTTGATCATAAATCGTGCCGACCGTTATCCCCTCAATTTGACCATGCAAATAGGCTTGTACTTCATTGACCGTCAAACCAAAGCGTCTCAACTGCTCTGTTGATAGATGAACTTGTAAATAATTCACCCCATCATTGGCAGGCGTGAAGACTTCATCAGCCCCCTGAATCTTCTCTACTCGCGCTTTGACCAGTCCTGCCAATTCGGTCAACTTATGTGGCTCGCTACCATAAATTTTAATGGCAATATCGCCACGCGTCCCTGTCAGCATTTCTGAGACACGCATTTCAATGGGTTGCGTCAGTGTGGTGTTAATGCCGGGGAAATCGACTAACACGCGATGAATCTCTGTTTTAATGGCTTCTTTGTCAAAAGGAACGCGCCACGTTTCTGGCGGTGTGAGAAGCAAAAAGCTGTCGGTGTCATTCAACCCCATCGGGTCTAACCCAATTTCATCAGAACCTGCACGCGCCACAATGGTTTTAATCTCAGGAACTTGTGATAATAAGGCTTGTTGTACGCGACCATCTAAGTCCAAAGAAGACTCCAAGCTGATCGAGGGTAACTTTTCTAACTGAACCAGAATATCACCTTCATCCATGCTCGGAATGAAAATTTTTCCGATCTGTGTAAAGACCAAAACACTGGCAACCAAAGCCGTCAAAGACAGCGCGTAAATCAGGGTGCGATAACGACCTAAGCGCGACAAAAGAGACTCATAACGACCTTCTAATGCCAACATCCAACGACTTTCTTTCGGCTGATGCCCGCGCATTAACCCACTCGCAAGGGTAGGAATCACCAATAACGCCAAAGCCCAAGCAGAAAACAAGGCAAATAAAATACTCAAGGCAACAGGCTTGAACAACTTTCCTTCAATTTCCTCTAAACTGAGCAGTGGCAAAAACACCAGCATAATGATGATCATACCCACCGTCACAGGAATGGCGACATCTTTCACCGCGCTGGCGCATTGATACAAATAAGGCATTCTCGCCTGCGGGTGTTGCAGTCGATGTGCGATGTTTTCAACCACCACGACACCGCTGTCAATCATAATCCCTAGGGCAATAATCAAACCACCCAAACTCATCAAATTCGCGCTTAACCCTGATAACCGCATCATGATCATGCTGGCTAACAAAGCCAAGGGCAATAACAAGGCAACCGACAAGGAAGCACGCCAATCGCCCAAAAAGACAAACAACACCAATAAGACCAACAAACTGGCCTCAAGCAGGGCTTGGTTAATGGTGTGCATGGCACGATCAATCAATTGCCCGCGGTTGTAAAAGACATTCAGCTCAACCGTCTTCGGTAAGGCTGATTTCACCTGTTCCAGCTTCAGCAACACCTCATTCAGCACCGCTTTTGAATTGCTCCCAATCATGGCAAGAACAATACCTTCGACCGTTTCACCCTCGCCGTTTCGTGTCACACCACCATAACGGGTTAGACTTGCCAAACGCACCTTAGCAACATCACCGACCGTCACTGGGTGTTGATCGCGTTGCACAATGCGTAAGTTTTGAATATCCGACAACTGCGAAAACTGCCCCATACTGCGCACAATCAACACTTCTTCGCCCTCGATCAAGCGACCAGCCCCATCGTTTTGATTATTTTCTTGTAAGGCTTGTTGTAACTGTTCAAAACGAATCCCCTGTACCGCCATACGCTCAGGATCAGGTTCTACCTCATAACTACGCACCTCACCACCCAATGAGTTGACATCGGCAACGCCTGCAACAGTACGCAACGCTGGACGAATGACCCAATCCAGCAAACTACGACGCTCCGCCAATGACATCTCTCTGCTGTCAAGGGTAAACATCAGAATATCACTTAATGGCGTGGTTAAGGGTGCGATACCACCCTCTAAGCCTTGTGGTAGTTTGTCTTTAACCCCTGCCAAGCGTTCAGCGGTTTGTTGTCTTGCCCAATACACATCAGTGCCTTCTTCAAAGGTCAGCGTAATATCCACCAAGCCGTATTTGGTGATGGAACGCACACTTTTCTGCTTAGGCAAGCCCAAAACCTCTGTTTCGATCAAGGCGGTAATGCGTGTTTCGATTTCCTCTGGTGTCATACCAGGGGCTTTAAGAATGATTTTTACCTGCGGACTGGTGACATCAGGAAAAGCATCAATGGGTAGGTTCAACCACGCCAACGATCCCATCACCAAAATGGCAAGCGCGGTTAAAAGGACGAGTAATCGTTGGGTGATGCTTTGCTCAATAAGACGGTCCAGCATGATTACTCCCCACCGTTCAACACAGCTTTAACCGCTGAGGTTCCTGACACCACCACCTGAGTCTCTGTCGATAAGCCCTCGCCTTCTACCACCCAGCCTTCACGGGTACTGCTGATCAAGCTAACCGCAATGGCTGAAATCTGGTGGTTGGTCAAGACCAACAGATGAGGCTGGTTATCAATATAGGTAATGCTTTGTCGTGCCACGCGCCATTGCGGCACCTTGCCTTGGCTGGGAAAAATCACTTTAACCCATTGTCCTGCTTTGAGTTGATCGGCTTGCACACGCGCAATGACCACCCGTTTTTGGGCATCAGACACCTGTGGTTGAATGGTTTGGACGCTGAGAGGTGTGCCATTTTCCAATCGCAGTGCCTGACCAACCGCGATGCTTTGCGCACTGTCAACAGATACAGGAATATGCACCAAGAGGGATTGATCGGTGATGAGTGAAATCAGTCCCTCATTGGCAGGTAAGCTTTGATTCACCCCAGCCGAGATGTCAGACACCACCCCGACACAAGGTGCATTCAGGGTCACACGACCATTCAAATGTTGATCACGGTTGAGAATCGCAAATCCGTCCGCCGAAACCCCCATCAAGCGAAGTTGGTTGCTGACCGTATCCAACTGCTCTTGCAACTGACTGTATTCTGCTTGTGTTTGCTGATACTGCTTTTGTGACACCACACCTTGCTGGATAAGGGTTTGTTCTCTTTGTTGTTTTTGTTTGGCGAGTTTCACCGCTGAAATCAACCGATGATACTCATGCTCAACAGCCACCATATCAGGCACATAAATATCGGCAAGCGTCTGCCCCGTGTGAACTTGATCTCCCAAGGAGACCAACCAACGCATCACTTGCAGATTATAGGGTTTAGACAATATTTGCTGACTGTTGGGCGCATACTGCACCTGCCCTAAGTAACGGTGATCGGCGATCACATCATCGGCAAGCAATGGGCTGGTACGCACCCCTAACTTAATTTGCTGTACTTCCGTTAGCTCTGCCGCAACAGACTTGCCCATAACGCAAAATAAAACACACAAAAGCGCAAGACGAGAGGGTTTCATGAGGTAAGTTTCCCGTGATAACAAAATCAAACATAACCCGTGATTATACCTGAACGAAGCAAGAAAAGATTTGGTAAAATAAGGCTTTTCAACGATAGGACACGAGGGTAAAGGATATGGTAAGCAGAAGAGAACTCGGCACAATCAGACACGATTGGTCACTGGCAGAAGTGCAAGCATTACTCAATCAACCCTTTAACGATTTGATCTTTCAAGCACAAACCGTGCATCGCCAACACTTCAACCCGAATGAAGTACAAACCTCTACCCTATTAAACATTAAAACAGGCGGTTGTGCAGAAGATTGCGCCTATTGTTCGCAAAGCTCTCGTTATGACACTGGCTTAGACAAAGAACAAATGATGCAGGTCGAAGAAGTATTGACCAAAGCCAAAACCTCTCAAGACGCAGGGGCAACCCGTTTTTGCATGGGCGCGGCATGGCGCAATCCCAATGCCAAGGATTTTGAAACGGTGTTAGCGATGATTCGTGGCGTGAAAGACTTGGGCATGGAGGCTTGCTGTACGCTAGGTATGCTGTCTGATGAACAGGCACAACGTCTGAAAGAAGCAGGGCTAGATTATTACAATCACAATCTGGATACCTCAGAGGCTTATTATCCGCAAGTGATCACAACGCGCAACTTCCAAGATCGTTTAGACACCTTAGAAAGGGTCAGAAACCAAGGCATGAAGGTGTGTTCTGGTGGCATTATTGGCATGGGTGAGTCGCACACCGATCGCGCCCAGATGTTACTCACCTTTGCTACCCTGTCTGAACACCCACATTCAGTCCCCATCAACCTACTGGTTCCGATGGAAGGCACGCCCTTGGCAGAGATGCGTGGCAAAACCGATCCTTTTGATTTTATCCGCGTGATTGCCACAGCGCGTATCTTAATGCCTGCCTCTTACGTGCGCCTATCGGCTGGACGTTCAGAAATGAGCGATCAAACCCAAGCCCTCTGTTTCCTTGCTGGTGCAAACTCTATTTTTTACGGTGACAAGCTCCTCACCGCTGATAACCCAGACGCACAACATGACTTACAACTCTTTAAGCGATTGGGCTTAACACAGGCAACCAGCGGATGCTAACG
>CAZLOM010000009.1:0-20879 GCA_964561185.1 uncultured Piscirickettsiaceae bacterium | reverse complement strand
ACTTACAACTCTTTAAGCGATTGGGCTTAACACAGGCAACCAGCGGATGCTAACGAACACCCTTACATGGCATTCACGCCTCACTGAAAAACTCACGCAACGCCGTGATCAAGGCTTGTGGCGACAACGTCCCTTGGTCACGTCCCACCCGACCGCAACCCGCCTACAGGTCAATGGACAATGGATGCTCAACTTTGCCAGTAACGACTACCTCGGCTTGGCAAGCGATACCCGCATGGCAGAGGAGGCTTTTCAGCTGAATCGGTCGGCTGGGTCTGCGGGAAGCACTGCATCCCACTTGTTGGCAGGTCATCACTTACCGCATCATCTACTGGAAGATGAATTAGCCGATTGGTTAGGCGTGGAACGTGCCATTCTCTTTTCCAGCGGTTATCTGGCGAACCTTGCGGTACAAACCGCCTTACTCAGCGCAGATGACTGGGTGATTCATGACAAGCTGAATCATGCGTCGCTCATTGACGGTGCCCAACTTGCTTCTGCGACCTTCAAACGCTATCCTCACTTGGACATGGCGGGCTTAGAAAGACGCTTAGAGCAGCAGGCTTCAGGACTGAGCATGATCGTCAGCGATGGTGTATTTAGTATGGATGGTGATCAGGCACCCTTGGCAAAGATCGCCCACTTAGCACAGGTGCATCAAAGTTTGATGGTGATTGATGAAGCCCATGCGTTTGGCGTATTGGGGCAAGCTGGCAAAGGCACTTTTGATCATCAAGGGGTAGCCATTAGCGATAACCTCTTACGGGTAGGCACACTCGGCAAGGCCTTTGCCAGTAGTGGTGCGTTTATTGCAGGCAGTCAACTGTTGATTGATGCCATCATGCAGTTTGCTCGTCCTTATATTTACACCACCGCACAACCGCCCTATCAGGCGAGTTTCTCACGGGTTGCCTTACAAAGAGTGATTGAAGCTGAAGACAAACGCGCTCACTTGCAAAGCCTCATTGCCTTTTTTCAACAAGAAGCCAAAACAGCAGGTCTGCCGATCATGGCATCAGAAACCCCGATTCAGCCCTTGCTGATTGGTTGCTCCGAGCAGGTCATGCGTTGGCAAATGACGCTTTGGAATCAAGGTATTTGGGTACCTGCGATTCGCCCCCCGACCGTTCCCGTTGGCTCTGCCAGACTGCGTGTATCCCTATCGGCAGAACACACGATTGTTGATATCGAACGCCTACTGATCGCCTTAACCCACTGTCAGTGGGAAGAGACAAAAAGAGGATAGGAAAAGCTCCTGCTACCAGCATTCACGAGATAACAGCAGAACCTAGTCTCCCATCTGCCCACTGGTAAGAAGCACAGGATCAATCTGTACGCCATGCCAACTCACACCCCAGTGCAAATGTGCTCCTGTGGCTCGCCCTGTTTTACCCACGGAGCCAATCTGCTGACCACGCATCACCTGATCGCCAACACGCACTTTGATCTCCGACATATGAATATAAATAGATTTTAAGCCAGCACCATGATCGAGCATCAAGGTTTGCCCTGTCAACACCATACTCGGATGCGCTAACAGCACCACGCCATCGGCTGGTGCTAAAATGGGGCGACCCTCTGGGGCGGCAATATCCACCCCAAAATGCGGACGCTTAGGCGTGCCATTGAGGATTCTCTGTGAACCATAAACCCCCGAAATACGCCCTGTAGCAGGCCACTCAAAGGGCAAAACAGGCGTTAATAAGCCCGAATCTTTCTTTCTTGCCTGTGCCACTTCGGCATTATTTTGCTGAATTTCTGCTTGCACCTTAGGGTCAGGGTTAACTTTTGATTCAGGCAAACCATTGATGCGCTGAACATCATATTGACGACCCTGAACTGTCTCTTGCCAATTCCAATGCTGTCCCTGAATATCCAAAGCCAACTCAACCTGTGAAGCATCACGTCCAATACCAAAAATCGCTCGTCCATCAGAGGCAATCGGTACCGCTTGACCATCAACACGCAAGCGTGCTGACACGGGTAAACGCAATTCAACAATCGATCCTTGCAAATAAGCACCAAACGTCGGTTGTGTGTCTATCTCTGGCATGACTTGCGCAGACAATTTCATAGAAAGCGTCATCGACAATAGGCTGGCAACCACCACAGAACGCGCCAACATCACAGACACAGAAGACTTTTTGCTCAACATCATTTGTTACTCCAAATGTTACTCCAAACGCTTAACTGCCTGCACGGTTGCCTGAATGCGTGTTTCTCCACGGAAATGATTTTCAGTCATCATCACCACAAACTCACACGCCTCGCCCGCACTGGGTACATATTTGGCGTTAAACCAAATCGCCTCTAAATTACTGCGCTCCACCTGCAGGAGCAAACGCACATGCGCCCCAAGTTTTCCTAGGGGTTGACTGGCAATCACCTTACAAATCAAACGATAACAGGGTTGTGCTAATCCTTGACCAAAAGGTCCCATGTTCAATAAATGCGCGAGCGCAGACCTTTCTAATAACTCAATCGGCAAATCACCATCATGAAACAGCTGAGGTTCTGGAGCAATATGCTCAAAATCTTCGCGCACAAGGTCTTCCATCACCGCATGCACCACAGATAAATCGCACGCTCCTGATAGGGTTAAGCCAGCCGCCGCCGAGTGACCACCAAATTTGATAATGCAACCATCGGTACGCGCTTGCGCTCGCTCAATCATGTCACGAATGTCATAACCAGGTATTGAACGCGCTGATCCCGTCAGTTGTCCTTGACGACTTTCAGAAAAGACAATCGCAGGTTTCCCAAAGGTTAGGGTAATCTTACCCGCCGCCAAACCAACCACCCCATGACTGGCCTCAGGTACGTGGCAAACAATCATAAAACGATTTTGACCGACTTGTGCCTTTGCCTGCTCAAGGGCAAGGGCTTCGCACAATGCCTGCTCATCTTTGCGATCATCATTATTTTGGTTCATCACCGCCCAGTTACGCTGACACTCGCGCATGTCTTGTGTGGTTAACCAAGTCAGCGCGGTATGACCATCATCGCCCATTCGTGATAAGGCATTGATTCTCGGTGAAATTTGATAGCCGATCACATCTTCACGCACCTGCGCACCAATACTCAACTGATCATGCAGTAATTGCCATGCTGGACGATGCGCCTGCTGAATCAATTGCAATCCATATTTGACCACCGCGCGATTGATGGGGCTAGAAAGGTTAACCATATCGCCAATGGTCGCAATCGCCACCAAGTCGAGTAAACTACGCACATCAAACTGACTGGCTGGATGCGTTGGTTGATGCTGTCGCCATATCGCTCGCACGGCAACCACCAGATTCCACGCCACCATTGCGCCACACACAGGATGTTGATAAGCGTGTTCAACATCATCGCGGTGTGGATTGATGAAAGCATCAACGGTTTTGGGCGGATGGGTTTCACTAATATGATGATGATCGGTGACAATCACTTGCACATTGTGACCTGCCGCCGTGCAACGCGCTTGCAAAATCGCCAGCATTTCGCCATCGGATGAGCCCAAATCAGCGGTAATAACCAAGTCAGGTAAGGTTTCTTGAGCCAATACTTTGTCGCAGGCTCCTTGGGTAAAGCCGTAGCCATCAGCGTGACGATCTGTCACCATTACTGACACCTGAGCACCCATTGCCCCTAACCCTTCCTGCAACACAGCACCAGAACAAATACCATCAGCATCATAATCAACCACGCACAAGATACGCTTACCCGCTTGTATTGCATGATAAATGATTTCTGAAGCCGTCAGCATTTCTGGCAAATGCTCAGGATGTGGCAGACGAGACAAAGCGGCGGAGACCAATTGATCTACCGCCAACACATCACTCAGACGACGCGCCAACAGATTGGCAATATAACTGGGTAACTGATGCACCGTTTGAACATGATCAAAGACGGTATGATTCAGAGGACGTTCAATAAACTGCATGATAAACCTTAACAAATTCTGAGGCGTTATTATGCCTGCAAAGCCTTATAATTACTAGACTAAAATCGGTCATTCACCGTGATCACGACCAGAGCAGTAGAATAGCCATGCTCGCCAATCATAATACTAGAGGCTTAGGTCTTTCATATCTTTGCGTTATCCTCTATAATAAAGTCCATTTTTAGGAGATAGCCATGGCACGTGTAACCGTCGAAGATTGTTTAGATAAAGTAGAGAACCGTTTTGAGTTGGTGTTGGTCGCGGCAAAACGCGCACGTCAATTGTCTCGTGGTGCGGAAGCAACCATTGCTGAAGAAGGCGACAAACCAACGGTAATCGCGCTCAGAGAGTTGGCGGCAAATAAAATCGATCCTAAAATCATTATGCAAGACGAAGAAACGCCTCCTTACTTCGGTTAAGTCGCTCGGTCGCTCGCATCATGCCTGCTAATGTTCAACGGGACATGACCTGTGGGACAGAACTGCCTACAGACATGACTCAACCCATCGCAGACCCTCCCTGTCTGGTGCAATTACTGAGTCGTGCTGGCTATCTGTCAGCGGAGCAACAGGTACAGATTAGACGCGCCTTTTGGTTTGCCGCTACCGCCCATCAGGGACAAACCCGTAAAAGTGGTGAACCTTACATCACGCATCCGATGTGTGTGGCAGGCATCCTAGCAGACATTCATCTCGATACCGATACCCTCATTGCCGCCATCCTCCACGATACGGTAGAAGACACCAGCGTCACCCGATTCGACGTGAGTGAAGGGTTTAGCGAAGAAATTGCTACCCTTGTCGATGGCGTAACCAAACTCGGTAAGCTCGCTTATTCGTCACCGCAAGAAGCACAAGCAGAAAACTTCCGCAAAATGATCATGGCGATGGCGCGTGACTTGCGTGTCATGCTCATCAAACTGGCTGACCGCTTGCATAACCTTCGCACGCTAGGGGTAATGCGTACAGACAAACGCCAACGCATTGCCAAAGAAACCCTAGAAATCTATGCTCCCATTGCCGCTCGCTTGGGCATTAACGCATGGCGTATGGAATTGGAAGACCTGTGTTTTGCCGCCATTTACCCTAGACGCGCTTCTGCACTGGCTGATGCGGTCAAAAAAGCACGCGGCAATCGTAAAGAATTTGTTGAACAGGTCACAGACACCCTTCAATATCGCTTGGCACAAGAACAGATCTCCGCTGAAGTCAAAGGACGCGAAAAGCATCGTTACAGCCTTTATAAAAAGATGGTAAAAAATCATCTTAAATTTCATGAAGTCTTGGACATTTATGCCTTTCGTATTCTGGTCAACACCGCCGATGAGTGCTACCGTGCGCTAGGTATTGTGCATGCCCTATACAAACCACTTCCAGGAAGATTCAAAGACTATATCGCCATTCCCAAACCCAATGGCTATCAATCCCTGCATACCATTTTGTTCGCCACTCAGGGTGTCTATATTGAAGTACAAATTCGTACCCAAGACATGCACAAGGTCGCTGAACATGGCGTTGCCGCGCATTGGTCTTATAAACTCAAAGGTTCAACGCGCGTTACTGCCGCTGACCAGCGGGCGCAAGAATGGGTGAAACATCTGTTAGAAATGCAACAGAGCGCAGGCAACTCGGTTGATTTCCTTGAGAATGTCAAAATTGATCTTTTCCCTGATGTGATTTACGTCTTCACCCCTGATGGCGATATTATGACGCTTCCACGCGGTGCAACAATCGTCGATTTCGCCTACGCAGTTCATACCAACCTTGGACACCACTGTATTGGCGCACGGGTGAATCGTATGCCAGCCCCGCTCAAAACCGTCTTACAAAATGGGCAGGTCATTGAAGTCATTCGTGGACAGAATGCCGTTCCTAATCCCAACTGGTTAGACTTTGTTATTACTGCCAAGGCAAGAAGCCAAATTCGTCATTTCCTCAAAACACAACACAGTGAAGATGCCATGCAACTGGGCGGTCGTCTGCTCAAGAAAGCCCTTAAAGGCTTTGGTATCGACACAGAACAACCCATTTCTGTCGATCAGCAACAGCATCTGTTGGCAGAGTTAAAAGTACACGATTGGTCAGAACTCTTGATGTCCATTGGTTTAGGGAATCGCTTACCCACCTTGGTTGCCAAGCAAATTGTAGATGGCATTCAAGACATGCAATCGGCACAACATCACCCACACGCTCTGCACATTTCAGGTGCGGAAGGGTTAGCCATTCATTATGCCCATTGTTGTTATCCTGTACCAGGGGACAGCATTATGGGTTTTATCAGCAATGAGCGCGGTCTCGTCATTCATCGTACCGATTGCCCTAACCTCACCAATTTCCGTAAGCATCCTGAAAAATGGATTGATGTGAAATGGGAAAACAGCATCAATGCAGAGTTTTCTACGGCCATTGTGGTTGAAACCGACAATCGACGCGGGGTATTAGCAACCATCGCCAATGCCATTGCCATGGAGGGCGCGAATATTGAAGGGGTACGCACTGAGGATAAAGACAATCACCACAGTGTGATCTATTTTACCATCGCCATTAAAGATGGTGCTCACCTTGCCAGTGTCTTGAAACGATTACGTGCGATGAATGACGTTTTCCGTGCCGAACGTGCCTAAACGCACCCCAATAACAAAAGCATCAAAACAAAGAAAATCAACAAGTTAAAAAACACTCTTAAAAATAAAGTTAATTTATTTCGAGAAAGTCTTTATAAGCTATTGTGTTAGATCAGAAAGTTAAGATAGAATAAGAACTGATGATGGTGTGACTGAAGATGCGGGAACATCCTCAGTCACTGACTGATCTAGTTACTAGCTAAAGCAACCACATCAGATAAGCAACCTCTAAGTTGCTGGTCGTATTTGACCGAACGTTCGTGTACTTGACCAGCAACTGTTTTTAGCCATTTCTTTTGTTCATATGTGCCCAAGGAATATCCCTTGATGCCCTCATGATACGCCAGATATAGCTCTCGTGGCTGGTTCAACTCAAGCCCTAGTTTTCGGTTGGCATTACTATTATACCAACCAATGAAATCTAAAGCATCACGCATACTCGTTCGATCGCCGTCAAAATTGCCTGTGCTATTAACGTAATCTTGCCAAGTGCCATCTAATGCTTGTGCATAACCGAGTGCACTCGACTTTTTATTAGAGAAAATCGTTACGCTTGTCTTAGGACTGGCGGTAGCCACGAAACGAGATTCTTGATAAACAAACGCCAACTGTACCGCGATCGGGGTTCCCCATCGACGATAACTTTGGTTCGCGTGAAGATACCACTTTGGATTATCGCGAAAAATAGTGCATATATCCTCAGTTGCTCCTCGCCTCAACGGATTTGAAGGGCTGATCTCCACGTTTTTTCCGTAGTAGCTGCTTTTGGCAGAACGTTCTACGGATGATGAACAACCACCCAAGAGTAGAAGGATGGTTGCACTCGCCCAAACGGGCGCAAGAGATGATGTTTTGATGCTAATCATCGTCTGATACCCCTAACTTAAGCTGTGTGCAAGTTATCTATCGGGCGATGATCGCAATCCTTTAGCCTTTTCTCCGTTAAACTGACAAAATTTTGACAATGCCTCTCTCAGATGAACCATCATCACTCCTTATCCTGCATGCCTAACAAAGCACGCACAAAGGCTTGTGGCTCGAAAGGTCGTAAATCTTCCGCGCTTTCGCCGATACCAATATAACGAATCGGAATGCCTAATTGTTCCACCAGTGAAAACACAATCCCACCCTTGGCAGTACCATCCAGTTTGGTTAAGACAATCCCCGTCAATCCTACGGCTTGGTGGAAAGCAATGGCTTGATTCACGGCATTTTGCCCTGTGGTCGCATCGACCACCAACCAGATTTCATGTGGGCACTGAGCATCCACACGGTTCATCACGCGACGAATTTTCTTTAATTCATCCATGAGATGTTGTTGGGTATGCAAACGCCCTGCGGTATCCCCAATCAACACATCGACACCACGTGCTTTTGCCGCACTCAAAGCATCGTGCAGAACACTGGCGGCATCAGCCCCCTGCCCTTGCGTAATCACCGCAACCTGATGACGATCACCCCATGTCTTGATCTGCTCAACCGCAGCGGCACGGAAAGTATCCCCAGCGGCAAGCAACAATTTTTTACCATCCTGCAAGAAGTGATGCGATAATTTGGCAATGGTCGTGGTTTTACCAACCCCATTCACCCCCACCATTAAAATCACTCTAGGCTCACCCTGCGGTATGATTTCGGGTTTTTGTTGTGTTTCAGTCAGGAGGTCAGCCATGATTTCTGCTAAGGCTTGCATCAAATCCTGATCACCCGTTAACCTTACCTTGCTGAGTTTTTCCAACAGTCTATCGGTTGTCTCTAACCCTAAATCTGCCGTCAGCAATAGGGTTTCTAGTTCATCTCGGGTATCGGCATCTAGTACCTTACGCCCCGTCAGCAGACTTTTCAGGTTATCACCGAGTTTTTCACGGGTACGTGCCAACTGTTGCCATAAACGACCAAAAAAGCCTTTTCTCTCTTCTGTCGATTTCTCTTTGACCACTTCCGTTAAGGTCTGCTCTGCGCCAGTAACCAGCGTTTCTTTCGCTTCATCAGCCACTGCTGGCGTAATCACCACCGCTGATTTTGCCTCTGGCTTCTCGTCTGCAACAGCTACTTTTGTCGCGGTTTCAACTGGCACTGGCACAACCTCAGTAGGTTCAGGTGTGACCGCCTCTGTTGGTGCAAGCTCCGTAACAACAGCTTCCTGAGGAGAGGATTCAACTTCGGCAACTGCTTGAGATTCTTGTTCTTTGGGTTTACGCTTAAAAAAAGAAAACATCGACACATCCTATAACAACAAATACAACACTAAAAATACGAACGATTATAACATAGCCCGCAACCTAGCCTGACTAGGTTTTTGCAGACACAACTGCCCGACAGAATCATCAACAACCTCAAAATTCTTAATCTTTAGGTCTAGGATAGTCGGCTGGCTTGTGTTAGAATGATTCACGGTCTGAATCAGTCCCTCGCGGCACAAAGCAGAAAACCCCGCCAGGTCAGGAATGAAGCAACGGTATTTGTGGCGTGGGCGCCGAGGATTCGCTGGTTCAGATCAACACATTCTCTTACTCACTCTTAATTCCTCTGAGCGTATATGTCAAACGACACCGTTCTTGCCCGTAAGTGGCGTCCCCGTCAATTTTCTGAAGTCATTGGTCAAGAAGCCGTTGTTCGTGCCTTATCACAAGCCCTTAACTCTGGACGATTGCATCACGCCTATTTGTTTACAGGCACTCGAGGGGTTGGTAAAACCACGCTGGCTCGTATTTTTGCCAAAGCCTTGAATTGTCGTCATGGATTAAGCAGCGACCCTTGCACCGACGATATTGCGCAAGCCATTGATGAAGGTCGTTTTGTTGACTTAATCGAAATTGATGCCGCCAGTAAAACCAAAGTTGATGACACCCGAGAACTGCTCGACAATGTGCAGTACGCGCCAAGCGTTGGTCGCTTCAAAATCTACCTGATTGACGAAGTGCATATGTTGTCCACCCACAGTTTTAACGCCCTGCTCAAAACCCTAGAAGAACCGCCCGAACACGTTAAATTTTTACTGGCAACCACCGACCCACACAAACTCCCTGTGACCATTCTGTCGCGTTGTTTGCAGTTCCACTTACGCCCCATGATGCCTGAAACGCTACAAACGCACCTCGCAAAAGTCCTCACGCAAGAAGCGATTGACTTCGATGAGGATGCGATTAACCTTGTATCTCAGATGGCAGAGGGTTCAGTACGGGATTCCTTGAGTTTACTCGATCAAGCGATTATCTTGGGTGGTGGTCGTGTCGGTTATGAGACAACCCGAGAGATGCTCGGGTTGGCCTCTTTAGCACAAATGATGACCTTGTTACTGGCCATTGCACAGCAAGATCGTGTCAGTGTATTGACACAACTACAAGGTTGGACGGCTTTTGGTGCTGACTTTGATCGTTTGCAAAGACAACTCTTAGAACAGTTTCACGAGTTATCTATGATGCAGGTATTTCCTAGTCTTGCCGAGTCAGCCATTCCTGAACAAAAGGAACTGCTGGCGCAGGTATCATCAGAGCAAATGCAAATTTGGTTACAAGTGGCTTTGTTGGCAAAAGAGGATATGCGCCTTGCACCCTCAGCGCAAATGGGCTTTGAAATTCTGTTGATGCGCCTGCTCCATTTTCGCGCAGAAGCACACACGCACCTGAGCAAACCAAGCATTCAGACACCAAAAATGCCTGTAATGCCTCAGCGAAGCATCGCCCCTAACCCAGCACCAGCACAACCTAAGACTGTCATGCCAGTACAACCACCGCCAACGCCTGCGGTGACTGCGCCTATCCAGTCTGCACCCATCATTCACACCCCAGAACCAGAAATAGACTTGTCTGTACTCTTGGGAGTTGTGCCTGAGGCTCAAAAAAAAACACTAACACCCGCGACTGAAGAACCACCTCGTCCAGCCGTCGTCAGCACGCCTGCACCAACCATGGCTGATCCTACGCCCATCACGCCAACAGAAGCAATCATCACCAGTTCCTTAGAAGAAGCCTCGTCTTTCTTTGAAACAACTGACACTGACATTGGTCAAGAGGATGATTTACTTAGTGATCAGATAGATGATCAGGTTGATGACCAGATAGATGATGGTTTAGATCAGGTTGACGATCAAACGTTGGATATCTTCGCTGAACCTGAGACGATTGTCGAACCAGAAGCCACATCCGCTCCCCTGCCCACGGAAGCAACCGCACCCGTCAGCAGAAGCATGACCCCACTGACTGAGCTTACCCCATATCCAGTGGAAGAATGGCAAGCACAACTCAAACAATGGCGACTTAACCCTTTACATCTGAGCGTGGCGGAACGCTGTGTGCGCCTACATTCTGATGACCCCAATAAGGTACTGCTTGCCTGTCCCCCTGCCGAGGCAGTTTCCTTAGCCTTAATGCGTGAAAAATTGGCTCAAGCCATCAACAAAGCACAGCCACACTTACAGGTTTCTTGGCTATTGGCGTGGCAAGACGCTTGGCTGACCTTACAAGGTCATGCGCAAGCGGTTTCTGAACAAGAGCATCGTGATGCACAGGCGCAAATCGCCGCTAACCCCTTATTTACACAAGCCTGTCAGCAACTTGGCTTAACGCCCCAGTGGCAGTACCTCAGACAACGAACGCCCGTGAACGCGTCACAAGGCGAACAATAGACAAAGGCAGATGTTTATTCATTTTTTATCACTTACGCAAAAGGACGACATTATGTTTGGTAAAGCAGGTATGGGACAGTTAATGAAACAAGCCCAAGCAATGCAAGAAAAAGCAAAACAGTTACAGGATGAAATCGCCGCCATGACCGTTGAGGGTGAGTCTGGTGGTGGCTTGGTTAAAGTAACCATGACAGGCAAGCACGAAGCTGTTAAGGTAAGCATCGACCCTAGCATTATGGATGATGCCGAAATGCTAGAAGATTTGATTGTTGCCGCCATTAACTCAGCCAACCGCAAGGTGGAACAAGTCAGTGCTGAAAAAATGGGCAGTTTGACGGCGGGCTTAAACTTACCTGCGGGTTTTAACCCTTTCGGTTAATCTCCTATCCATTATGCCTTCTCCTCTGCTCGATCAGCTGATTTCTGCCCTACGTACCTTACCAGGGGTGGGACAAAAAAGTGCCCAGCGTATGGCGTATCAGCTACTGCTCAGACAAAGACCCCAAGCGAAACGTCTTGCACAAGCCCTGACACAAGCCCTCGCTGACGTTGGACAGTGTCGTCGGTGTCGTGATTTAAGCGAAGCAACCCTGTGCGCCATCTGTCAGAATGATCAGCGTGATGCTCGCCTGCTGTGCGTGGTGGAATCTCCCTTAGACATTTTGGCGTTTGAGCAGATTGGCAGTTATCACGGGCGGTATTTTGTGTTGCATGGTCAACTGTCCCCCTTGGATGGCTTAGGGCCCAGCGAGTTGGGGCTGAGTCAGTTTGCCGAGTTATTGGCAGAGGGTCAGATAGAAGAAGTCATCATTGCCACCAGCCCGACAATGGAAGGTGAAGCCACGGCTTTTTATCTTGAACAACTGGCTGATGCAGGACAAGTCAAGCACAGCCGACTGGCACAAGGCATTCCCATTGGTGGCAATCTTGCCCAACTCGACTCAGCAACCTTGATGCAAGCCTTCGTCAATCGGCGTTAACTTACCCTATTGCCCACTCAAATTACCCACATCAAGTTATAGGCTGTTCAACAACCACACTTCATGACTAGATTGAGCAATAATCTCTTTAAGCAAGGGAATTTGAATGGGTTTTGTTAGGAAGCCTTTCATACCTATCGCTAAGGCTGACTCAATATCTTCAGAAAAGGCATTTGCTGATACCGCATAAATCTTTTGATGCGGATAGAATTTTAGGATTTCTTGTGTCGCTTCCAGTCCATTCATATTCGGCATTTGAATGTCCATAAGGATAAGATCAAAAGGTTGTTGCTTTGCCAGAGCAACGGCTTCAAGACCATCATTGGCGAGTATAGGCGAAATGCCAAAATAGCGACTCAAAATCTGCCTCATCAAAACACGATTGAGCTCCACGTCATCAACGACCAATACTGCCAACTCACTAAATTGCAACACAGCAGAACTAGGTTGTGGTGTCGGTTGGACAATCGGCTTATCTAACCCTTTTTCCAAGGCGAGCGTCACGACGCAACTCGTTCCTTTTCCTTCCTCGCTGGTTAAGGTAATTTGACCACTCATCAACTTTGCGAGCACTTGGGATAAATACAATCCCAAACCTGTACCTTCATGGTTTGCTCTGATATGCGCCTGTGAAAATGGCAAGAATAACTGATCCAATTTATTTGCTGGAATCCCAATACCTGTATCCGTAATACCAATTTTAACGGACACCAGCTTTGCATCGATGACTTCGACAAGCAACTGCACATCAATGTATCCCTGTTCCGTAAACTTAATGGCATTAGATAACAAATTCAACACAATTTGCTTAACCCTGACAGGATCAGCCATCACAAAATAGGGCAACTTAGGAATCGTTTGTTTGATGACGACAGACGAACCCTGTAAGCGAGGTAAAACTAATGCAATACTCTCGCACAATAACTCATCTAACGCCACCGCTTGTGCGGTTAACTCAAGCTGTCCAGCTTCTGCCTTAGAAACATCCAAGACATCGTTAATCAGCGTGAGTAGATGCTGAGATGAACGCAATGCAGGAGACAATAAGTTTTGTTGCGCTTCTGTTAAAGAAGTATCGGACAAGAGTTGTAGAAACCCCATCACCGCATTCAGAGGGGTACGTACCTCATGACTCACAGAGGCAATGAAACGCTTTTGCGTTTGAAGCGCGGACTCTAAATCGCTTGACACGTGCGTCAGCAAACTAGACATGACCATTTTTTCTCTTTGAGCGCGTTTGCTTCGAAACTCTAATGCCTTAATGTCCTTATTAACCATTTTGAGATAATGCCTCGCCAGAGCAGTATCACCCTGCTCCAGCGCATCATCCAAAGCTCGAATAACTGACTCAAGACTCATTTTTCACGCAATAACATCAAAGATAAGGTTTCATTGAACAAACAGGTTTGACGAGATGCCGTAGAACCAATCTCACCGTAGGTAAAGAATCCAATAACAGGGGCTTGCCATAACTCAAAAGCATGATCAATTTCTGCCTGAATATCAGGTCCTAACGCGAGATGTCGAGCCATACATGAAAAGGCAATAACGACATCAGCTTGTGTATGTTGTTGATGTAACTCATCCAATGCTAACTTACTCGCATCTAAAACCTCATTTCCAGGACAACTGGCAAATTGGATTTGTGAGCCTTGTGGAACATTTCCTGCAAAAACTAACGAACGCGACTGGCTATCAACCATCAATACAGCTCTTAGTATTGACTCATTGCCTTGTTTTAGCAAAATAGGATAATCAACACCAATTTGAGGCAATTCATCTTCAGCAATGTTCAAGTAATGAATGTAGGTATCTAAGGCTGGCTGACGATCAATGGTATAAACACGATTCCCCTCAGAATGGGTCACTGTCTTCATTGCCCCGATACCTTTCCAACCACTCACCGCATTACCGACAACTTCAATAAGGTTGCTGTCGAACGCTACAGCAACAACACCGCTATTGATAGCACCGCCATTAGAGAAAACCCAAGTTTGCTCAAATTGGCTGTCATCTCCTGCCAATCCACCAAAAACAGGCATATCAGGTTTATGTTGCATCATACCACGCACAAAGTCATCACCATTCAATGACAAACCAGAGGCAAGCACAATCAATTGTGGATCAGCAAAAGCAGAAAGTGCCCAATCACCAATAGATTGACCTAAGTGTAAATCACTCTCCACGCTATCACGAGAAATTTGATAAGTTTTGACGCTATCTTCAGGTAACTGCAACAACACCATCACAAGCCCTTCCGAAGAAATGACTTCTTGGTAAGGATTAGAGGCTTCTAAGCGGGAGTCACGAATAAACTCACCACAACTACTCGCGCCCACAACAGGATAGGAGACATCTCTAAATAAGTCAGCAACTGCAGAAATGTCCATACTTACTGATGCAAAGACAATCCCCAAACTCGGCTGAAAAGGTACTTGTGCTAACTGCTCGGATAAGGATGCGATACGATCGACTTGGATACTAAAATGATTCATACACAACACCTTCAATTTCTGGTTGTCTCACCACGTGAACTTTGTAGCATTGTACCTTAAAAACCCAAAAAATGTACCCTAAAAGAATAGAGTATCAATCAGCATGCCAAATCAATCCTTTTTGCTCCGCTTCGTAGTCTTTCATGGCTAATATCATGGTGCAAGATGTAATGGTGCTTTTTTTACCGCCGCTAAAGGTTACGGTAATCCTAAAGTCTTTGAGGTATTCAACGGCGGTTATGTTGGGTAGAAGCATGGTGTTACTCCTTGTAGGTAATGAAATGACAATAGTGCCATTTTTTCTCTATCGTCAATATTTTCCTTTCGTGACAATGCCTATTTGTCACAATTCAGGTATAATTGCACCATTTTTAGCAACAATTTTCGATTCATGGCAGACCATCGTGGTTCAGCAGGCGATCGAGAGGGTTGACCTAGGGCATTAGCGTCTTTTTGAGGAGTGGTTGGCATGGCAGGGTTTGACATTATTTGGGGGCAATCTGCCCTTTCGTCTTTTCGCTTAGGACAAAAACAAGCACAATTACAGCAGGCAGGAATCCCTGTAACGGCTTTGTCGGCGGTGTTTGTGCATGGTTATGAATCTCATCGTACCTTAACCGCAGAAGAAACTGCTCAACTCTCTTTTTTACTCAATGAAACGCGCGAGCTTCTGCCTGAGCAATCCCACTCGTTTATTGTCACCCCTCGTTTAGGCACGATTTCGCCTTGGTCATCAAAAGCGACCGATATTCTGCACAATTGTGGCTTAACCGATATTCAGCGCATTGAGCGCGGTATTGCGTGGCAAGTATCAGGCAATCTGACGACCGAACAGATGACGCAAGCGCAAGCCCTACTACACGATCGCATGACAGAAAGCGTGTTGACGAAAACTGCTGACCTATCACAGATTTTCCAGCATCAACCAGCGAAACCATTACGCCTCATCCCCATGTTAGCGCAAGGTCAACAAGCCCTTGAGACAGCCAATAAAGAAATGGGGCTTGCCTTATCTGACGATGAAATCAGCTATCTGTTTGAGGCGTTTACCGCCCTGAACCGCGACCCCGTTGATGCTGAGTTGATGATGTTTGCGCAAGCCAACTCAGAACATTGCCGTCATAAAATTTTCAATGCCCAGTGGACGATTGATGGCGAGGCACAGGATAACAGCCTGTTCGGCATGATTCGTAATACCTATCGCCACAATGCAGATCATATCCTGTCGGCTTACAGCGATAATGCGGCGGTGATGGAAGGTCATGAGGGTCAGCGTTTCTTCCCAGATGCAGACGGCATTTATCGTGCGCATGAAGAGCCAGTGCATATTCTGATGAAAGTGGAAACCCATAACCACCCAACCGCAATTTCTCCGTTTGCAGGCGCGGCAACAGGTTCTGGTGGAGAGATTCGTGACGAAGGCGCGACGGGTCGTGGTTCTAAGCCAAAAGCAGGCTTAACAGGCTTTACCGTGTCTAACCTTAACATCCCTGCCCTGCAACAACCTTGGGAGTTGAAATACGGCAAACCTGATCGCATTGTGTCAGCCTTAGAGATTATGATTGACGGCCCATTAGGCTCTGCGGCATTTAACAATGAGTTTGGTCGTCCAGGATTGTGCGGTTACTTCCGTACCTACGAAAACCCTGTCTTAACACCAGATGGCGTAGAACAACGAGGTTATCACAAGCCCATCATGATTGCAGGTGGTTTGGGTAACATTCGTGCCGAACACGTCCTCAAGCAAGGCTTCCCAGCGGGTACTAAGTTAGTCGTGCTAGGCGGACCAGCGATGCTCATCGGCTTAGGCGGTGGTGCGGCATCGAGCGTTGATGCAGGGAAATCCGCTGAATCCTTAGATTTTGCCTCGGTACAAAGGGGCAATCCTGAAATCGAACGTCGCGCCCAAGAAGTGATTGACCGCTGTGCGTGGTTAGGGGCGGAGAATCCGATTTTATCGGTGCATGATGTGGGTGCTGGTGGATTATCAAATGCCATGCCCGAATTGGTCAATGATGCAGGTCGTGGCGCAAAATTGAACCTACGTGCCGTGCCATCAGATGAATCGAGCATGTCACCGATGGAAATTTGGTGTAATGAATCACAAGAACGCTATGTTTTAGCCATTGCGGCTGATAAACTTTCTGTATTTGAAGAACTCTGTCAACGTGAGCGTTGTCCTTATGCTGTACTCGGTGAAGCAACGGAAGCATTACAACTGACGGTTGCAGACGAACAATTCAACAACAACCCAGTAGATATGCCGTTACCTGTTCTGTTGGGTAAAGCACCTAAAATGCACCGACAGGTGAAGACACGAGATCGCGCCCAACCAGGATTTGATACGGCGGCGGTTGATCTGTCTGATGCCATTGATCGCTTGTTGGCTTTGCCGACCATTGCCGACAAGACTTTCTTAATCACCATTGCCGACCGTAGCATCACGGGCTTGGTGGCAAGAGATCAGATGGTTGGTCCTTGGCAAGTGCCTGTGGCTGACGTTGCCGTTACCGCAACTGACTATGTGCATCATACAGGTGAAGCCATGTCTATGGGCGAGCGTAGCCCTGTTGCCCTACTCAACCCATCTGCTTCAACACGCCTCTCTGTGGCAGAGTCCTTGACCAACTTGTTTGCCAGCGATATTGCTGAGTTAAACCAGATCAAACTGTCTGCCAACTGGATGGCGGCGGCAGGTCATGCAGGGGAAGATGCCGCATTATATGAAGGGGTTCATGCGGTGGGCATGGAGTTTTGCCCTGCCTTGGACTTAACCATTCCTGTCGGTAAAGATTCGTTGTCGATGAAAACCCTGTGGAAAGAGGGTGAAGACAATAAGTCGGTCGTTTCTCCCTTGTCCTTGATTGTGACCGCTTTCGCGCCAGTACAAGACATTCGCAAAACATGGACACCAGAACTTGACACCAGCGAACCCTCTTCGCTTTGGTTGATTGACTTGGGCAAGGGACAAGATCGCTTGGGTGGTTCTTGCTTGGCACAGGTTTACAATCAAGTTGGTGATGTCTGCCCAGATATTGCACCAACAGACATGCGTAACCTGTTCAACCTGCTAAAAGAAGCACGTCAAGACGATTTGATTCGTGCCTACCATGACCGTAGTGACGGTGGTAGCTTTGTCAGCTTGGTTGAAATGGCCTTTGCCAGCCGTTCAGGCTTGGCAATCAACCTAGAAACCGATAATCTGGTGGCAAAGCTGTTTGCCGAAGAAATCGGGGTAGTCGTGCAGGTGTTTGATCGTCAACAGGCTGAATTTAGTGCCTTATTGGCGAAGCATCAGTTGGCAGACATGGCACAAGTGGTTGCGCGTCCAACGTCTGAGCCAAGCATTCAGATCAGCAATCAAGGTCAAGTCGTTTATTCCGCTGAGTTGGGCAAATTACATGCGAAATGGTCAGAAACCTCCTATCAACTACAAGCCTTGCGTGATAATGCCGACTGTGCCAAGCAAGCCTATCAACTCATTGTTGATCAAGACCCGAAAGCTGAGTTGGTTGCCCGCCTCAGCTTCAACCCAAGCGAGAATGTGTCAGCCCCTTATGTCAACACAGGGGTGCGTCCAAAGGTTGCGATCCTGCGCGAGCAAGGTGTGAATGGTCAGCAAGAAATGGCGGCGGCTTTTAGTCTCGCAGGCTTTGATCCTGTGGATGTGCATATGAGTGACCTATTGGAAGGTCGTTTGACGCTTGAACAGATGAAAGGCTTGGTCGCTTGCGGTGGCTTCTCTTACGGGGATGTGTTGGGGGCAGGTCGTGGTTGGTCGTCAAACATTCTGCTTCATCATCGTGCCTCAGAGGTCTTTGCTGAGTTCTTCCATCGTCAAGATAGCTTCAGCTTAGGCGTGTGTAATGGTTGTCAGATGCTTTCTAGTTTACACAGCTTAATTCCAGGGGCAGAACACTGGCCGCGCTTCTATCGCAACACCTCAGAGCAGTTTGAGGCAAGATTGTCTTTGGTGAAGGTAGAAGAGAATCCTTCCATTCTTTTGCAAGGCATGGCAGGGTCGGTGATGCCGATTGCCGTTGCTCACGGCGAGGGTCGTGTGGTATGGCGCAATGAGCGCGATGCACAACAGGCGAACACCGCGCTATGTTTTGTTGATGCCACAGGAAATGCGACCGAAACCTATCCGCTTAACCCAAATGGGTCAGCGCAAGGCTTGACTGGCTTCACCTCGACCGATGGTCGCGCCACCATCATGATGCCTCACCCAGAACGGGTGTTCCGTCGTGATCAACACTCGTGGCATCCGAAAGCGTGGCAAGAGGAAGGCTCTTGGATGCGTCTGTTCCAAAATGCGCGTAAGTGGGTGGGCTAAGACATGAGTTTACCTGACATTCCAGCACTTTCCGTAGCTGACCTATTTGCCTTAATCGAGCGCGTTAAGGAAATCATGCCAACGGCTGAATCTCGGCTGGTGATCTATCAGCGGTGGATTCAAGCCAATGGTTCTAATCCGCTTCTTTATGCGGTTTACTATAACTATGCCGCCCTGCTGTCTGACTCTGGCGACTCAGCATTAGCGGAAGAAGCCTATACCCAAACGCTCAACCTCAAACCCGACTTTATCGAAGCGCGATTGAATCTTGGTTTGGCATTAGAACGTCAAGGCAAACGAGAGGAAGCCCTTGCCCAATGGCGACAAGCCTTGGCAATGACCAGCGCAGACGCACCACAGGGTGAGCAAGTATCTCTCAAAATCTTCGCTCTCAAACAACTGGGGCGCGTGTTGGAGGATATGTATCGTTATGCCGAAGCCGAAGCCTACTTGCATCAAGCCTTGCTGACCGATGGTTCACTAGAAGATGTCATGCAACACTATCTCAGTTTACGGCAAAAACTCTGTCTGTGGCCCATCATTCCTGACCTGCCCACAGCCACCCAAACTGAATTACGAGCGGGAATGTCGGCTTTAGCACTCTTGGCTTACACCAATGACCCGTTAGAACAGTTGACCTGTGCGCACAAACTCTTAAAGAACAGATTTAGCTTAGAAGTGGGGCAAAAACTTTGCCAAAAAGGACAGGATTACGGACACGATAAACTACGCATCGGCTATCTGTCCTCTGATCTCTGTATGCACGCGGTTTCTTTGTTAACCGTACAGATGTTTGAACATTATGATCGAGAAAGATTTGAGGTTTATGCCTTTTCATGGAGCAAGGAAGATGGCTCAAGCATCTTAACGCGCATCAAAGCAGGCGTGACTGAATATATCCCCATTCACCATCTCAGTGATGCTCAAGCGGCACAAGCCATTCGTGACAAAGAAATTGATATTTTGGTCGATTTACAAGGCTTAACCTCAGGCGCAAGAGCGACGATCCTATCCTATCGACCTGCCCCCTACTGCATTACCTACCTCGGCTTTCCTGGTCCTGTTGGGCATCCAGAGGTTGATTATGTGTTGAGCGATCGCTTCCTCATCACACCAGCAATGGAAGCTTATTTTGTTGAGCGTCCACTGCACTTACCCACGGTTTTCCAAATCAGTGATGATGGTCGTCCTGTGGCAGAAGGCTTAACCCGCGCTGAATACGGCTTACCCGAACATCAGCTTGTCTTCTGTGCCTTTAGCAATACCTACAAAGTCACCCCCGAACTTTTTGCCGTCTGGCTACGGATTTTGCAAGCCGTGCCTAACTCAGTGTTGTGGATGTTGGAAGATAATGCTTGGTCAAAGGAAAATCTACTGGCTTTTGCTCGGTTACATCACATCAATACGGATCGTATTGTCTTTGCGCCCCGAGAAACGCCAGAACGCTACTTAGCGCGTTACGCCTTAGCCGATTTATTTTTAGACTCATTCCCCTTCAATGGCGGCACGACAGCTAATGATGCCCTGTTCATGAATCTTCCCATTCTGACGCGCTCGGGACAAACCTTTGCCTCACGTATGGCAGGGGCTTTGCTTCATGCGCTTGGTTTTGACGAGTTGATTGTTGACAACTTCAACCAGTATGAAGCAAAAGCCATTAGCCTCGGATTAGACCTAGCGACGCTACGCGCCTATCCCCAACGGGTTGCCACCGCCAAAAAAGCAACAGGGGCGTTTAACAGCAAGCAAGTATTGAACGACATTGAAACCGCCTTTTGGCAACTGGTTAAAAGGTCTTAACGAATTCGAATATGTCAACAGAACAAACAAACCTTCAAGTCTGGGTCGTTGATGACGATGCCTCTATCCGTTGGGTCATGGAAAAGGCACTTG
>CAZLOM010000008.1:1402-27191 GCA_964561185.1 uncultured Piscirickettsiaceae bacterium | reverse complement strand
TGCTGGGCAATGGTTGCAATGATCTCGTCCTTGCGTTGGATGACGGGAAGTGAAGTGTCTAGGTGGGCGGTGATGTTAAGATGTGGGGGCATGGAGGGTGTTACTTTGATGTGCTAGTGAAAGTAAGGTAGAAAGCGTAAGTTCTTTTGTTGAATAAACACCTTCCATTTCTTGTAGAAATGTTCGTTGTTGGTAAATTTCATCTGCAACAAATATAACTGTACCGTGTTGTCGAATCGTACGCGCTTTTTCTTCATTAAGATCTAAACCAATGGTGATTTCAATATCGACATCAATGCTAGAGCTAACAGAAGTTTTAATGTACTGTTTATATCGCTCTCTTAAGGTTTTTTTTGCACCAATACCAAAAGTTTTTCCAGATAATTCAAATTTAAAATCGTACTCTGTGCTTTTATCCTTATCGTCATGTTCTTTTGAAATGGTGTTAGCAGGAATACCTATTTTTGTCAAAACATTAAAAATTCTTTTCTCGTAATCAGATCCAGAATCTGATTTGATTGCTTGATCAATACTTTCACTAAAAATGAGCATAAATACTTGATTTGGCTCTACACCTTGAAGTTTTAGCTTTTTAGCGGTGGCAGATAGTCCTTTTAAATAATCTTCCGTTGCTTGAGAGATAAAACTCGTTTCTCCTTGTTCAAGTTTATTAAAGAAGATCAATGATAACAATGCACTATTGACACGACGAGTATAAGGTATGAGTAAAGACTCTCGGTCGTATGTTAATGATAAAGGATCATAATGACTTAACGATGTTTGTTTAGCAATGTAGATAAAATCTGCTTCATTTTTTAGTAAATCTTTGATCATAAAGAGTTGCAACGAAAAAACAAATAACTCAATAAGATTATCATCTATATGATCTATAATATTTTCGTACTCATTCAACTTTCCTTTTGATTTTTTGATAACATCTTTAAAATCAATTAAGGTTTGTTTTCGATCATAACTATGAATTAAGGAGACATATAATTTTTGTGCTTGAATATCGCTTAGTTTTAATTTAACAAGGTGCTTTAAGAAAAAATAAAAAGTTACATTAATATCTAATTTCTCTTTAGGAACTGATATTTTTTTAGATTCAATTTTCATATTATTAACTCTTATTAATATTATTGAATGATTGTGCTATTTTTTTTGCAATCGCTCGTACTACAGGAACAGGAACAGAATTACCAAATTGTTTATAGGCTTGCATATTACTGCTAGGTAATTTAAATGTTTCAGGAAAACCCTGTAATCTTGCAGCCTCTCTTGGCGTTAATTTTCTTGGATTTTTACCTTCTTGGGCAATTAAAATTTCAGAACCATCTTTATAATATCGTGCAGAAATGGTACTGGTATAAGGAGATTCATGACCAAACAAACTATAACCAAAACCATTACCTTTTGCCAAATGTTCTTCCTTTCTTCTTTTATGACCATCCCAAAGCCGATCAGAAATCGTATATTTTCCATCAACTTCATCATCTAAAATATCACCAACTTTTACAGCATCTAACACAGAAGTAGGAAAATTAAATCGTTCTTGTTGATGAAAAAAATCGTTTAGAAATGCAACAATAAAAATACGCTCTCTATTTTGTGGTAATCCAAAATTTTTTGCATTTAACACCTTAGAGTATAGGCTATAACCCAGATTATGAAGCGTTTGTTCAACAACTTTAAATGTTTGACCTTTGTTATGGTTTTTGAAGCCTTTAACATTTTCAAGAAGCATCACCTTGGGTTTATGATAATCAGCTATTCGACAGACATCAAAAAATAAAGTTCCTCTTGTATCTTCAAACCCTTTTTTTAACCCTGCATTTGAGAATGGTTGACACGGAAATCCTGCTAACAGAATATCAAAACTTGGTATAGACTCTGCATCAATTTGTGTAATATCACCTGCTGGTAAATGACCGTGATTCATTAAATAAGTTTGTTGAGCATGTTTATCCCATTCTGAAGAAAATACGCAAGTTGCACCAAGCTCTGAAAAAGGTATTCTAATCCCACCTATCCCAGCAAAGAGGTCAATAAACTTTAATCCTGAAAGAGAAACAGTTTGTGACACAGATGTATCTATTGAATCTGGTACATCTTGTAGTTGATCAAAAAAATCGGGCTGCAGTATCATACTATGATTACCTTAAAATCAACGAAAATTTGTCATAAAACCACCGTTAGCCGTTTGCTTAACCTCAGGATCACGCCCCAAAGTACCTACCAAAATGACCTTATTCACCCCATTCATCACATCACCTATCGCACTTAGTAAAACTGCCCCGATTGTACCACGAAATAACCCATAGTTACCTATGCAAGCAGAAGATTCTTCATGCAGAAAATTGATGAGAGGATAAGGAAATGAGTCGTTCTTCTATGACAGAAAACAGACCAATCAGTGATGATACAAGCCGTATAGACTGAGTAGTGACTTCTATTATACACTATGACATCGTGCCTCTTATGGAGAGAAAAGATGATTAGCATACACCTACCTGATAGCATTGAAGACCAGTTAATTCAGTTTGCAAAACAAACACATAAAACAAACGCAGAGGTTATCAAGCTAGCCTTAGAGCGGTTATTTGAATCTGAACAGCATTCAACGACAGAAGGCGAGAGGGTACTACAAATTTTTGCACAAAACAACTTACTGAATGCCATTTCAGCCGACGCAGATTTATCCGTCAACTACAAAGCGGAGTTAGATTGGAGTCGCTCATTCGCTTCTTCACGATTAAACTGAAACCCTCTTGTGTCAATGCTCAGAGAGGATAATCGTCTGACTGGTTGTGTTTTTTCTTCCTCAATCAAAACCTTAACGTGCTTATTCTGAAACCGCTCAAAATTCGGAATACGAAGAAATTCACCAACAATGTCGGCTTCAAAGGTCATCGCGTTCATGCTCATCACATCACCTATCGCACTTAGTAAAACTGCCCCGATTGTACCTGAAATCACCCATAGCTACCCATGCTGGCAGAGGCTTCCACTTCTAAGTGGTTAGCGTTGTTGGATTATTAGCTGAATGAGCGGTTATTATTGGGTGAATGTCATCATAGTTAATTTGTGACCGTCTTAACTTCCAAAGATCATACTTGTTTTGTATGCCTAACCATATTTCCGCTTTACCGCCAATGTGTTGCTCAATGGCTAAAGCGATTGCAGGGGTAATACCTGCCCTTTCATGAATGATGTTACTCAGGTGTTTTCTGGTAATTCCTAAACGCTTTGAGGCTTCTGTAATGGTTAAGCCTAATTCCTCTAATTCATCAGCTAATAGGTTTGCTGGGTGTGCTGGGTCATATCCTGCCTTTAACATCTTACAGTTCCTCAGTGGTAATCTTCATAATTCAGTAGGTGGCAGTCATTACCGTCTATCATGAAAGTTAAACGCCAATTAGCCCTAACCGTTATCGATCATACACCAGCCCGATTACCTTTCAACTGGTGTAATCTAAAGCTATTGACCACGGCTATATCTTCTATCGTTTTAGCATTATCCAGATATTCAAATATCATCGTAAGACGTGTTGCATGATCTGAGTTAATGCCTTTATGACTGCCTGTCAGGTAAAATGCTTCCAGTCCTTTATGCTTAAAACTGGTAATGTTCATTGTAACCTACTTAGTTTCGTATAGTATGAATCCACCCCATTCATCACATCACCTATCGCACTTAGTAAAACTGCCCCGATTGTACCACGAAATAACCCATAGTTACCTATGCAAGCAGAAGATTCTTCATGCAGAAAATTGATGAGAGGATAAGGAAAATGGGTGATCTTCTATGACAGAAAACAGATCAATCAGTGATGATACAAGCCGTATAGACTGAGTAGTTGTCGTGTCTCGATTGGTTGTAAATTTTAACGCAATGTCTCGATCAGTGCCATGAAAACCATAAATGACACTTGGTTTTGCATTGTACATGAATCGCTTACCGAGTTTTTAGAAAAGGTGTAGCGGAGGTGGCTGTTAAGTTTGACTTGACCTCAACAGGAGTAATTGTCGTAAAAAAATTATTAATTTTACTCTTAGAATCAATAATATGTGCATCCGTAAGCAACTTAACTCTTTCCTCGTGTGTACGATTTTCTGCACTTTTCCTGATGCGTCTGGTTAATTCTGCAATGTTTGACATATCAATCTAACTCCGTGAATCCATATAATAAGTGCAATCGCATCGCTATCTCGTTTGTTCATGCACAACTAGCTTGGGATACTTGAATTTTAAGCCCCAGTGCGTGCATGATCTTCATAATGGTAGCAAAGCTAGGGTTAGATTCACCAGACAATGCTTTATTCAGGCTTTCACGCCCTAACCCTGTATCTTTTGCAAGCTGACTCATTCCTCTCGCACGAGCAACAACCCCTAATGACTTAGCAATAAAATACACCCGATAACCAGTCGCATAGTGTATTCGCATTTCGTACACACCATCACTCAACAACTTGTGATCACCAAAATTTGAGAGGATAAGGAAAATGGGTGATCTTCTATGACAGAAAACAGACCAACCTGTGATGATACAAGCCGTATAGATGTCAGGTATCGACAGTTATCTCTATTGTTCCATTATTATTGAAAAGTCGAATCTTTTAGAAAAATACTGGCGAATCATACCATTAGCGTGTGTGCTCATTTATACCTCTTTTTTGCTATGAATTGTAGGAACAGCAAAAAACACCTTAATGCCTATTTGTTCACTCAATTTATATCAATTCACGACTATGCTCAAAAGTTTCAAATTCACTTAACTTATATTGATCACCTTCTATATGCTGAAATAAATAAGAGGAATAACGATAATTGCTATTGTATTCATGCTTCCTAATGAAACTCAACAGATCTTTTTCTGATTTAAATTTGTTAGTAACAACAGAATCTGGTAAGCATGAAATTTTTTCGAAAACATCCATAATAGAAAAAGGATATTCAAAAATACTATTTGATTGCTTTATAACTTTGTTTTCTATATAATTAGCCATAGCATAACTAAATATATGATCTATAATAATTAACATAATAACATTAATTAACCAATATAATTTAGAGTCCTCTTTAAGCACTATTACTTTATTCTTGTCAATCAACACCATCTTTTCATAATTGGTTATATCTAGCTTCACTAAATCATATACTTCAGCAAACATATTATCTGCATATTTTTTGCTTTTACACTCGATGATAGCAATTAAAAATGGCATCATCCCCATTGAGTTAGCGATGTTCTTATCCGCGCCTAATTCTAATAGTTTTTTTATCAGCACCACATTTCCTGCCATTGCTGCCGCCATTAATGGCGTGATACCAACTGATAATTGATGATCTACACCATACAATTCACATTGCTTCAAAACATCAGAAATATCCTCACTACGATAAGGAGCGAGAACTTCCTCCCTAACAGCATAAGCTTCTGCACCACCTATTTCTTGAGTGGTAAGCTGAACAAAATCCAAAATAATATTTTTTACACTGATAAAATAATGGTTATCTGAAACAATACCTTTGTCAATATGGTCTTTATATAGATATAAAAGTTTATAGATACTATAAAACCCTTTATTGTCATAAAAAAGAGTACTATATTTTAATAACTTTGCTTTCTTCACAAGTAAATTTATATCTTTTTCTTGCTTAATTCTTTTACTTTTACTCTTAGATATCGTAAAACTCTGTGAAATCAAAGTCGCAACATCTCCAAATAGGTTAACGTGAAAAACGTCCCACGGAACTGGTTTTTTCTTAATAACTAATGGATATTCCACGGTAAACTCCTTTTTATAACTCACACACAATTACCGAGTAATCTCTGCCAACACAGGATAGGCTTTAACTGAAGCATTTTGTGCTTCGTTTAATAAGGCTTTCCCATGCGTACTCATAAAAGGATTGGCTAAGAATGGTTCACTTAATAAGAAAGGAAGATTTAAGGCTTCAAAAATTGGCATCCAGACTTCTTCTCCGTTGACCTTGCGTCTGACAGATAAGCGAGGGTTAAACACATAATAGCCTGTTGTGATACGAGTAAATAAATGACGATTGTAGGCATAATCGCGAGATACTTCATTACGCGACAACACATTGGTGAGATAATTTCTTCGCTTGCGTTGTTCACTAACCACATAGTCAGGAAAATGAGCAATTAACTCCTCCAATAAAGCCGCGGACATTTCTGTGCGTCCGCTACCACTAGCATAACGTATCATTCTCTTCCAATGCATTGAATCAGACCAACGTTGCCATTCGTGTTGATCGGTATGGCGTACTTTGAACATCACCCATAATGCCTGAAACACAAAATATTCGCCATGTCGCTGATCTAAGCGAACCAAGCGTTCTCCCGTATTCACATCAATGCTGGCAGGAGCAAGTAGGTCGTATAAAGTAGGTAATGCCTGCTCTGCAAATGCCTTATCATGGAAAGATTTTAACAATGCCCAATGGAAGGCGTTATAGCCAAAATGATCCACCGATTCTTTATCCGCACCTCGTTCAATCAAGGCTTCTACCAATGGCAGATTGCCAGTATAAGCCGCCATCATTAACGGCGTAAGATTCATCGGGGTGCGATGCTCCAACCCATACTGCTCACATTGACGCAGGATATCCTTGATGTTCTTCGCCTGATAGGGTTTGATGAACTTTTGACTCATTGTTTCACGGTGATTGAAATACTGATCTGCCTGCTTGAATTGATAATCTCTCAAGGCAACCGCCAAAGGCGCAATGGAATGAAAAGTTGCAATGTCATAAAGTTGTTGTTTATTCTTATCACCAACGGCTTTTTCCTCAAACACTTTATCGCACAAATTTTCTGTTGCAGCCTGATCAAACACCGTCCAAGGTACTGGCGTTTGTTTAAGAATGCTACTGCGAATAGCATCCGCCTGTTCCTGCTTGCCTTGCAATTCTAGCTTACGCGCTTCTTTTTGCCAGTCTTCTAGGCTAGAGCTTTTCACTTCAACCTTCACCTGTTCACCCGATCGAACTTCTAGCAAATCAAACAACTGATGCTTGGTATCTGACTCAATCAGATAGAGGTTACGAATAGCGCGGGTAAGCGCAACATAGAGCGCATTAACGAAAAATTTATAGACTTCTAACGATTTATCTTGTTTATCTTTCGCCCGACGATAGACCAATTCATCACCGCTCAAGTCTGCAAGGTTCACCCCATCAATGATTTCTGAAAATTCCGCCCGATGATCGGAGACAAAGCGATACAGCACGATGTTTTCATATTCCAATCCCTTTGCTTCGTGAATCGAGAAGAGTAATGGCGTAGAAAAGTGCTTTCTGGCTTCAGCCTTGTCTTCATCGCGCATCACCAACACCGCAAATTGTGTTGATCGTTTGATTTGTTGATCTAAAGATTTTTTATCAGCGTCCTTATCTGTCATCAACTGAACTGCGCCTTGTTCACCGCCAATCGCTTGCACAAGGAAATTGGTTTCACGGTCAATTGAACCAAAACGGCGATGCTTAATTTTCAACAGTTGATTCGCCACGCGCGTGGCTTCTTGTCCATTACGGAAATTTGCCGATAATACGCGCAATTCTTGTTTTTCAGCCTGTTTTTGATCCTGCCAAAAGAGGCTTTTAACTTGTGCCCAAGAGAAAAAGTTTGGGTGAACAATTTGGTTAGAATCGCCACATAAAAGGAAATGCTTGTGATGTTTGAGTGTTTTTAAGACCAACGCCAGTTGAATCGGCGTTAAGTCTTGTACCTCATCGACAACCACAAAATCATACTGAACTTGCGCTTTGCTCATCCATGTTTGAGCAATCAGGTTAAGATCATACTGCTTGGTTTCTGTTAACCATGCTTGATATTTTTCAAACACATCATACAAACTGCTACGTTGTTCATCAGTGAAAATGGATTGCTTCACCCCTAGCGCGAGATAGGCTTCGCGTGACAGGACACCACTTGCCCCAGCCGTAATCACGCCTCGAATCTCTTCTAATACCTGATGGGCATCAAAGCCTTTGAAGGTTTGGCGCATCCGTGAAAACCAACCCGAAAAGGCTTGCCACGTAGCTTCTTTGCCTGACAGAATCGCGATGGATTCTAAAAACTCACGATAGGATAAAAAACTGGTTTCTTGATGCTCGGCAGAAAACCCATTGGCATAATAGAGATCACGTGCGCTTTGTGCTAAATAGGCGGAATGCGTCACATAAAGCACTTCACCCTGAGCCTGTTTCATTTTTTCTAGGGTTAAAGCCGTTTTACCGCTACCAGCACTGCCTACCAAAATAATGGGCGGTTGTGCTTGGTAAATGAGACTCTGCGCTTCATCAAAAGAGATGGGTTTGTCTAGCAGATGAATCGCATTTTGTTGTGGATGAAGATAGCGTAACGCTTGCGCTGAAGATTGCTCTTGCTCAAAATCACAGTCTGGAATTTTATTTTCATCAATCACCGCACCGCGTAAGAAGCGTGACTTTTCATAAGCATGATGTTCAATCACTTCAAGAATTAGCGCACAAACTTCCCCTTGCGAACTGACCAATGAAAATAACAGGCGATTACTATCATCCAACCTTGCCCGATAGAACTTACCATGCGACACATTGGCTAATTTTTTGACCTGTGCGGCTCGAAAATCTCGCTGGGCAATGGCATCAATGACTTTTTGATAGCTTTTTTTGACTCGCGAAACATCTAATCCAATATATTCTAAAATACGCAAAACAATCACTCCATCGGTGCAAACTAAAACGGAACATCATCAAAAAAATGATCTGATTTTATTGTCGGCTTCATATCATTAACCATCGCAAATGACCTTACTCATCCATTCATCACATCACCTATCACGCTAAGTAAAATTGTCCTGATTGTACCATGAAACCACCCATAGTTACCCACGCAGAAGAAGGATTCTTCGTCCAGAAAACTGATGGTCATGGTGCGGTATCCTTACGCTCTTACTCCATACCATTACAATTTGCCGTTGATATTTGTCGAGGCTCTTGACGCATGACACAATCATGCTGAAGATGTTTTTTTGAGATCGCCTCTTGAAACTGCCTTTTCCTATCCCCATAAAATCAACTATGCACCACTGCTGTGATTTACTTTTAGATAGGAAAACAACATGTCAAATAACACGCAATCAACGGCACAAGCCGACACACTTCACACCTCTGCTGAAGCGGATGCCATCAACACAGAGCAAACCACGCTAGAGCAAGACATTACCAGTTTATTGACTGAAGCACAGCAACAAGCGCAACAGCATTACAACAGCATGTTGTTGGTGAAAGCAGACATGGAAAACCTCCGTCGTCGTACTGAACGCGACGTTGACAATGCGAAAAAATTTGCCCTAGAGCGATTCCTAACCGACCTAATTCCTGTCCTAGACAGCATGGAAATGGGCGTACAAGCGGCGACACAATCTGCCAATGAACAAGACACCATTCGTCAAGGCATGGAAATGACCTTAAAAATGTTCCAAGAAGTGATGACACGCTTCAATGTCACTGCGATTGATCCAACGGGGCAAAAATTTAACCCTCAAGAACATGAAGCCATCACCATGCAACCGAGTGCAGATCATGAACCTAACACAGTGATGATGACCATTCAAAAAGGCTATGTGTTAAGTGGTCGCGTGGTACGTCCAGCACGTGTGATCATTTCAGCACCTGCGTAAAAAATGACCAAGCTGTCTTGAAATTGGTGTGCACTGCCTCCATATTCAACAGCGATGAACCAATAAAAGTTTTCAAACAAGGAGTATTAAATTATGGCTAAGATTATCGGTATTGACTTAGGTACAACCAACTCATGTGTTGCCATCATGGATGGCGGCAGTGTTAAAGTCATCGAAAACAGCGAAGGCACGCGTACGACCCCGTCAATCGTTGCTTTCACCAATGACGACGAAGTGTTGGTTGGCGAAACTGCCAAACGTCAAGCCGTCACCAACCCGAAAAACACCATGTACGCGGTTAAGCGTTTGATCGGTCGTAAATTCACCGACAAAGAAGTGCAACGTGACATCGAAATGGTTCCTTACGGCATCGTTAAAGCAGACAACGGCGATGCGTGGGTAGAAGCGCACGGCAAGAAAATGGCACCACCAGAAATTTCTGCGCGTGTGTTGATGAAAATGAAGAAAACGGCCGAAGATTACTTAGGTGAAACCGTCACAGAAGCGGTTATTACCGTTCCTGCTTACTTCAATGATGCACAACGTCAAGCAACCAAAGATGCGGGTAAAATTGCTGGTTTAGAAGTGAAGCGTATCATCAACGAACCAACTGCGGCGGCACTTGCTTATGGTGTTGAAAAGCACGGCAAAGGCGACAGCAAAATCGCGGTTTATGACTTGGGTGGTGGTACATTCGACGTTTCAATCATCGAAATCGCGGACTTAGATGGTGATAAGCAAGTAGAAGTCTTGTCAACCAATGGTGACACCTTCCTTGGTGGTGAAGACTTCGACCAACGCGTCATCGAGTTCATCGTTTCTGAGTTCAAGAAAGAACAAGGCGTTGATCTTAAAAACGATCCATTAGCATTACAGCGTTTGAAAGAAGCGGCTGAAAAAGCAAAAATCGAGTTATCTTCTCGTGAGCAAACCGACATTAACCTTCCTTACGTGACAGCTGATGCCACAGGTCCAAAGCATTTGAACATGCGCATTACCCGTGCTAAGTTTGAATCATTGATTGAAGAATTGGTACAGAAGTCAATCGAGCCTTGCCGTATTGCCCTAAAAGACGCTGGTTTGTCGGCTTCTCAAGTAGATGAGGTTATCCTCGTTGGTGGCTCTACGCGTATCCCAATGGTTCAAAAAGCGGTTAAAGAGTTTTTCGGTAAAGAACCACGTAAAGACGTAAACCCTGATGAAGCAGTAGCCATTGGTGCGGCGATTCAAGGGGGTGTATTGGGTGGTGATGTTAAAGACGTGTTGTTGTTGGACGTAACGCCTTTATCGCTCGGTATTGAAACCATGGGTGGCGTGATGACCAAGTTGATCGAAAAGAACACGACTATTCCAACCCGTAAATCGCAAGTTTTCTCAACCGCTGAAGACAATCAGGGCGCGGTAACGATTCACGTCTTACAAGGTGAACGTGAAATGGCAAGCACCAACAAGTCATTGGGTCGTTTCGACTTGTCAGACATTCCACCAGCACCACGTGGTATGCCACAAATTGAAGTCACCTTTGACATTGATGCCAACGGTATCCTAAACGTATCAGCAAAAGACAAGGCAACCAACAAAGAACAATCTATCGTGATCAAAGCAAGCTCTGGTTTATCAGAAGCGGAAATCGAGAAGATGGTTCGTGATGCCGAAGCCCATGCGGAAGAAGACAAAAAAATTCGTGAATTGGTTGATGCTCGTAACCAAGCCGACAGCCTCATTCACAGCTCGCAAAAATCTGTCAAAGAATTGGGTGAAAAAGCGACTGATGAAGAAAAAGCCGCGGTTGAAACCGCCATTCGTGACCTTGAAGAAGCGATGAAAGGCGACGACAAAGATACTATTACTGCAAAAACGGAAGCCTTAGCAAAAGCAAGCCATAGCATTGCTGAAAAAGCCTACGGTCAAGCAGGTGGCGCAGATGCTGGTGCGGGTCATCACGCAGGCGGTGCAGGCTCTGCTGGTGCGGGTTCAGCGAAAAAAGGTGGCGATGACGACATCGTTGATGCTGAATTTGAAGAAGTGAAGAAATAAGAGTTAACCAATGTCTAAAAAAGACTATTATGAAGTCTTGGGGCTGTCAAAGACAGCCTCAGACGAGGATATTAAACGCACTTATAAAAAGTTGGCGATGAAGTATCATCCCGACCGTAATCCTGATGATCCCTCAGCAGAAGAGAAGTTCAAAGAGGTCAAAGAAGCCTACGAGATCCTTTCTGATGCGCAGAAGCGTTCTGCCTACGATCAGTTTGGTCATGCAGGTGTCGATCCTTCAATGGGCGGCGGCGGTTTCGGCGGTGGTGGCTTTGGTGGCGGCGGCTTTGGCGGTTTTAACGACATCTTCGAAAACATCTTCGGTGGTGGTGGTGCGAGAGGTTATTCAGGTCCTCGCGCTGGTGATGATTTAGAATACCGTCTTAACCTTACCCTAGAACAAGCGGTTCACGGTACTAAGGTTGACATTCAAATCCCACGCAAAGAAACCTGCGATAGCTGTCATGGTTCTGGTGCGGCAGAAGGCTCAAGTGTTGAGACCTGTACCACTTGTGGTGGACATGGTAAGGTTCGCCAACAGCAAGGCTTTTTCGTGGTTGAGCGTACTTGTCATGTCTGTCATGGTAAGGGCAAAATCATTAAGAAACCTTGTCCAACTTGTCGCGGTGAAGGTACGGTTCAACGCAAGAAAACCCTGTCAGTGACCATTCCTGCGGGGGTTGATGATGGCGATCGTATCCGTCTCAATGGGCAGGGTGAAGCAGGAGAAGTGGGTGCGCCAGCAGGCGATTTGTACGTGCGCATTCAGGTGCAAGAGCACCCGATTTTCAAGCGTAACGGCGATACCCTCTTCTGCGAGATGCCTTTGTCCTTTACGACCGCAACCTTAGGCGGACAAATTGAGGTACCCACCTTAGATGGCAAGGTGAGCCTCAAGATCCCAGCAGGCACACAAACAGGACGTAAGTTCAAAGTGGCTGGTAAGGGCGTAAAATCGGTTCGTTCGGGTCGTCAAGGCGATTTGATTTGTCAGGTGGTATTAGAAACGCCTGTCAACCTAACCGCCGAACAAGAAAACTTGCTACGTCAGTTTGAAGAAAGCCTGTCAGGAAAAAGCGCGACACACAATCCCAAGTCTCAATCTTGGTTGGATTCTGTGAAGTCTTTCTTTGATACGCTAACGAAGTAATTAACCTTTCGTCTGTCTTGTTTCTTTGCAAAACGCCAGCTTGTCTGGCGTTTTTTGTTGGTAAAATGATGACTGTGTTATAATATCAGCTCACTTTTTTTGCTTTTTTATGACCAGATGTGGTTTGTCATGCTGGTTGGTCATTTAATTGGTTATTCTGTTAAAGAGAAATGGTTATGCTCAACATTGCCCTTGCACAACTTAACCCTTTGGTCGGGGATTTAGAAGCGAATGTCGATGCCATGCGACAATCCGCACAAACAGCACGGGCGCAAGGAGCAGATGTTATTGTGTTTCCTGAGCTGTCTCTGACAGGCTATCCACCAGAAGACTTATTGCTGATGCCTTTGTTTGTGCAAACGGCTGAACATCTGTTACAAACCTTAGCGCAAGAAACGGATGATCAACTGTTATGGGTCATCGGTGCGTTAGGTCAAGATGAACAGGGGCGATTAACCAACTCAGCCGTTGCCATGGCGCAGGGCAAAATTCTGTGTCGTTATGCCAAACAATCCCTCCCAAATTACGGCGTGTTTGATGAGCAGAGATATTTCTCTGCGGGAAATCAGGCAGGCATTGTTCAGTGGAAAGGGATTAACCTCGGCTTGTTGGTATGCGAAGACTTGTGGCAAGCAGAACCCGCCCAACAAGCCAAGCAAGCAGGGGCAGAAATGCTGATCAGCCTACATGCCTCACCCTACGAAGTCGCCAAGACGGCGCAAAGAATTGCTGTGGCACAGGCACGGGTGCAAGAAACAGGCTTACCCTTGGTTTATGTCAACCAAGTGGGGGGACAAGATGGGTTGGTGTTTGATGGTGGGTCGTTTGTGATGTCTGCGGATACGCAAGTTCACAATTTACCTCAAGGACGTGAACTCATGGGAATGGTCTCTTGGCGTGCGTCACAATGGCAGTGCATTTCTGGTGAGTGGTTAACAGAGCATAAGGCTTACCTTTCAGAATGGGCAGAAGTCTGGCAAATGTTGGTCTTAGGCTTGGGCGATTATGTGCGCAAAAATGGCTTCAAACGGGTGCTTCTTGGCTTATCAGGTGGCATAGACTCAGCACTGGTGTTAGCACTGGCAGTAGATGCGCTGGGGGCTGATGCTGTTGAAGCCGTCATGATGCCTTTTTCCTACACCAGCGACATGAGCAAAGCAGACGCGCAACAACAGGCAGAATTACTCGGCGTGCGCTATACCTCATTACCCATTGAGCCAACCTATCTGAGCGTGGAAGCAACGCTCGCAGAACGCTTTTCTGGCTTGTCCGCCGATGTCACCGAAGAAAACCTACAGGCACGGATTCGTGGGCTATTGCTCATGGCAATCTCCAACAAAACGGGAGCCCTATTATTGACGACGAGCAACAAGAGCGAGTCGGCGATGGGTTATGCAACCCTCTACGGTGATATGAATGGTGGTTTCGCGCCCTTAAAAGATGTGCCAAAAACGTGGGTTTATGCCTTGGCAGCGTGGCGCAACCAGCAAAGTCAAGCCATTCCACAAAGGGTCATCGATCGTCCCCCTTCGGCAGAATTGCGCCCTGATCAAACCGACCAAGACAGCCTCCCCCCTTACGATCAGCTCGATGCGTGGTTGCATCAACGCATGAATGACATAGCACTGACTGGTAACACGGAAACCTTAACAGAAACCATTCAAGATGAAGCGTTAGGCTTAAAAGCGATTCGTCTGCTCAGACTGAGTGAATACAAACGCCGACAAGCGGCAATTGGCATCAAAATCACATCTCGTAGCTTCGACAAAGACTGGCGTATGCCCATAACCAATGGATGGAAACTCTAATGCAAACCTCACAGAACCCGTGGACGGGTGACATTTTGGGGCAGTACGCTCAACTTGACGATGCCAGTATCAGTAAACGACTCGAAACGGCTCGCTTGGCACAACAACAATGGCCAACCCACGTCACCATTTATCAGCGTACCGATGTGGTGGTCAAACTGGCTGAAATCCTGCGAGAGAAAAAGGGTGAACTTGCGCGACTGATAACCCAAGAGATGGGGAAACTCTATCGAGAATCGCTGGCAGAAATTGAGAAGTGTGCTTATCTGTGTGATGTTTATGCTGAACATGGCGCAGAATGGTTAGAGCCAGAGCCTTTACCGAGTAAGTTGCGTAAAAGTCTGCTCCTACCTCAGCCGTTAGGGGTGATTCTGCTGGTCATGCCGTGGAACTTTCCTTTCTGGCAAGTGATTCGTGCCGCAGTACCCGCGATTTTGGCAGGCAATGCCGTCATGCTCAAGCACGCCAGCAATGTGCCGCAATGCGCCTTAGCCTTAGAGCAATGCTTTTTAGAAGCAGGCTATGCCGAGGGACTATTTCAAACCTTGTTAATTCCCAGCAGTCGCATTGACGCGCTGATTCGCCATCCGATCATTCGCGGGGTGAGCCTAACAGGGAGTGAAGCGGCAGGTCGAGCGGTGGCACGTACAGCAGGTGAAATGTTGAAAAAAGTGGTGCTGGAATTAGGCGGTTCAGATCCGTTCATTGTGTTAGAAGACGCTGATTTGAAACTGGCATTGGATACCGCAGTGGCTTCGCGCTTTATCAATGGTGGACAAAGCTGTATTGCCGCCAAACGCTTGATCATTGACCGTTATCACTATGACGATTTTGTGCATCAACTAGAACAAAAAATCCGCGCCCTGAAAGTCGGTGATCCGATGGATGACAGCACCGATATTCCGCCCCTCGCCCGTCCTGATTTGCGCGATGAACTGCATCAGCAAGTGACCCAAACCCTTGCCCAAGGTGCAACCCTCAAGTGTGGTGGTGCGATGGTCGAAGAGAGTTTGGCAAGTTACTATCCAACGCTACTCTCTGATGTCACCCCGTCCATGACCGCCTTTACGGAAGAAACCTTTGGTCCTGTTGCCGTAGCGGTCAAATCGAGTGATATTCCACACGCCCTATCCTTAGCCAATGCTTCGCGGTTCGGCTTAGGCTCAAGCATCTTTACCGCTGACGGTACGACCGCCATGACCTTTGCCGAAAATCTGCGCACTGGCTGTACCGCCATTAACAGCATGATGCGTTCAGACCCGCTCCTTCCCTTCGGTGGGGTTGGAGACTCTGGCATGGGGCGCGAAATGGGACGCATGGGCTTGTTAGAATTTACCAATATTAAAACGGTCTATCAGGTTTAACCGATTCATTAACTGAGTCATTAGCCTTGTACTAACCTTATAAAGCAAATAGGAAAAAGCAACCATGTCAACGGGTAATACCATTAGCGTCGTGCTACAAACGGATGCCATTAAACGCTCAACTACGGCTTACTCATCACTGAGCTTGCCTTCGTTTGCTGACTTCATCTTTCGTTTTGAGCGAGAACTGCACAAACTAGACAACAACATTGAGCATATTACCGATGTTTTGGCTGAAAAAAAGACATTAATTGCTAGAATACTCAAGTATTTCAATAGCGATGACTTCAAAGACAAGGTCAAAAAATATCCGAATTACCGCATGGAAACGGTAGAGCAGATTATTAAAATGTACGGCATTCGTTATGTACAAAAGTTTGTGCTGTCGTATATTTTAGATGCGGTTCCTGTTGATGCACGATTGGTTAAGAATACCTTACAAGAAAGCCTCACGAAAGCGCAATGTTGTTCAGAAGTCAGTCATTTCGTGACCAACGTCAAGCGTGATGCCGCCTATATGTATGGCTTGGTCAAGGACTATGGTCACATCGCCTTGTCCTACAAATACGGCAAAGACTATCAAACAATTTTAGAAACCAGCAAAAAAGATCCCTTCAAAGCCGCTGAACTGGTCAATCAACAATTAGAAATCAACATCAATTTTTTGCACATCACCATTGCCGCCTGCTTTGGGATTGGGCTCAAACGCGAAGACAGCAATGATTGGATTGATGAACGCAATATTTTATTAGCCACACAAGAACAGTTTAATCCGAATTTTTTGGGTATTGAGCAGGAGACCGTTAAAAAACTCATTGCGATCGGTTATGTTGGAACGGTTGTGAACAATCATATCCATGGTTACGCCTCATCTGCCGCGCTCATGAGCGCATTTGAGTCATCCAAAGCATTTCTTGAATTATCAGACAATCAGGTAAAAGAAATAGAGGATAAGGTTCATAAATACTATTTAAGCGATGATTAACACACAAAAAGCGAACTGGTAAACACTAAGAAAGTAAACACTGAGAAAGGCTATGGATAATTGCGTGTATTGCCGATATAATAACCTGATGGGTTAAGATAAAAATACGTAGCATCCGTGCTTTTAGGCAAAAAAATATGATACCTGATCATTTCTATCAACTGATGATACATCACGCTCCAGATGCCATTTTCATTCTAAACTTGGATGGCAGTATCTATGAGTGTAGCGATAAAGCGGCTTCTTTGCTGGGCTATAGCAAAGAAGTGTTGCTCACCCTCAGACCTCATGATTGGGATGATATGATCCCTCATGCTGACATAGATGCCTTACTGAAGCAAGTTAACGCTACGCCTGTTTATTTTGAAACCCGTCATAAACGTCAGGATGGAACGGCTTATCCTGCTGGCGTAACGGCAGTAAGGATTTCGGTGGATGGACGCGCCTATCTCTATTGTAGTGTACGTGACCTCACGGTTGAGAAACATTCGGAATTACGCTTACGCGATGTCTTGGTGCAACAAAACAAAGAACTCAAACAAAAGCAAAAAGACTTACAACTACAAGAAGATGAGATAAAAATGGTCTTTGAGCTATCGCAAGATGGCTTGGCTGTGCTAGACCTGAATACGAAGTTTGTTCGCTGTAATCGTGCTTATTTGGAAATGACAGGCTATTCGGAAGAGGAACTTTTGCAACAAGCCTGTGTCGATTTAACCGTCGAAGAAGATCATGCTCGCACCAAGGAAGCCATGGAATATGCACTGAAAACAGGATCCATTAAAAATTTTGAAAAATCCTGTTATCGTAAAGATCGCTCGATCATCATCGTTAGTATGGGGATTACCCTTACCCCCAATAAACAGTTTTTTATTGTCTCGGCAAAAGACATTACCCATATCAAAAAAAATGAGCGACAGCTGAGAAATATTGCCCACTATGACCAGTTAACCAAACTCCCTAACCGTTATTTATTACACGACCGATTGATGCAATCCATTCGTTTGGTGCATAAAACGCAAAAAATAATGGCGATTGCTTATCTTGATTTGGATGGCTTTAAGCAGGTCAATGATCATTATGGACATGATGTCGGTGATCAGCTGTTGGTGACAGTATCGAAAAGAATGTCCGAAGCCTTACGCCTTGATGACACCCTCGCCCGATTAGGCGGCGACGAGTTTGTGGTCATCTTGAATGGGTTAGATGAGGTCAGCTCGGCTGATTTGGTCTTGAATCGCTTATTGAAAGCTTCGGCAATGCAGATGACGATTCAGCAACATCTGATCAATAGTGTGTCAGCAAGCATTGGCGTAACCTTTTATGAACCACAAGCAGGTGATATAGATGGTGATACCCTACTCCGCCAAGCTGACCAAGCCATGTATCGCGCCAAAGCGTTAGGCAAAAATCAAATCGTTTTTTATCGTGACTTATCAAGTACACCTGAAGACCACACACAAAACAAACATTCTATCAGTCAGGCACTCATCAATCAGGAGTTTGTGCTTCATTATCAACCCAAGGTAAACCTACAAACAGGCAGATTTGTCGGTGTTGAAGCCTTAGTACGCTGGAACGCTAAGGTAACGGAAGGTACGTCATCTCAATTGATGTATCCTGAACGATTTATTCCGCTGATTGACAATCATCCGCTGATGTATGAATTAGATCGTTGGGTCATCCGTGAAGCCTTGGCTCAATTGGCACGTTGGCAAGCACAAGGTAAAACCATTGCCATGACCATTAACCTGAGTGCCTACTCCTTTACCAAAGGTCGATTGGTTTCCGATATTGAGCGCATCTTAGCCCTGTATCCTGATCTGTTGATGAGTCAATTAGAGTTGGATATTTTAGCTTCAAGCGCCTTAGAAAACTTAGCGGATATTCAACAACAAATTATTCGACTTAAAGAAAAGGGAATTAAAATTGCCATTGATAGTTTTGGTACTGATTTTTCAAGCTTGGTGTCATTTAAGCGATTAGGCGTAGATGTGTTCAAGATTGACAAGATGTTGGTTAAAGAGATGCTCGACAACGAGAACAATGTCAATGTGGTTGATACTTCAATTCGCTTGGCATCTGCTTTTGATGCCCAATCCCTCGCCAAAGGAATTGAGTCCATAGAACACGGCTGTTCCCTCATTCATCATGGCTGTCAATTGGCGCAAGGCTATGTCATTTCGCCGCCTTTAACGGCAGACAAGGTTGTTGATTGGATTGAGTCATGGCAACCGCCTAAGCAGTGGAAAGATTGCTCCAGTGACTAATGCTGTGCCATCTGCTGTCACTGCCACGGAAAAATCAGCACTCAGACAGTCATTACGTCGCTGTCGTCGAGCATTGAGCGTGAATCAGCAGACACAACACGCACAACAGGTTGCGCAACACCTCATGACTTGCTATCCGTGGCGTGAAGGATTGCGGGTTGCCATCACAAAATCTTTTGATGGTGAGTTAGACCTTACTGCCAGCATCACTTTATTACAAAATCATCAGGTTAGTTTGTTTTTGCCCGTGATTCAACCTGATAAAACCCTGTTATTTTCTCCTTATCAGCCTAGTGATCCTGTGTTGATCAATCATCTTGGGATTGATGAACCAGCCAATCCTCTCTATACTTACCCTATTTCACAACTCGATGTGTTGTTAATGCCCTTGGTTGGGTTTGATGCTCAAGGCAATCGCTTAGGCATGGGGGGGGGTTACTATGATCGCACCTTAGCGACGGCATCTAAGCGTCCTTATCTGATTGGCGTTGCACACAGTTGTCAGCAAGTGGCTGTTTTGCCCACAGAACCGTGGGATATTCCGCTAGATTTGGTGGTGACTGAATTAGGCGTGTTGGCTCATTGTGGCAACAAAAATTCAGCAACAACTTGACACGCAAAATAACAATAAACGACAATAAGAAAACAAAGAAAAACAAAAAAAAGAAAATAGAGAAAAAATAACGCTTATCGTTAAAGCTTGCCTCTCGTATTTTGTGATAGGGACGAAGGCTTAATGTGATCTCAATGCTATTGTATATTGCCAAACTTTTTCGTGCTAGAAAGCTAAAGGCATCTATTGGTGGACGATAAAAGGAGTTGCAATGCGAAAACCCATTATTCTCGTCGTTGATGACGAACCGCTCAACTTGAAACTCGTTGCAGAGTGTTTAAATGCCGACTATCACCTGCGATTTGCGCGTAATGGGTATGAAGCCTTGGCTGTTTTAGAGAAAATCTCCGTTGATTTGATGCTATTGGATATTGTTATGCCTGATATGAATGGTTTTAGCCTTGCTGAAACCTTAACTCGGCATCTACCACACATCACCGCTCCCATCGTCTATTTAACGGGCGATAATAGTGAAGAAACCATTAGCCGAGCCTTTGATTTGGGCGCGGCTGACTATATCATTAAACCTTTTCGCAAAAAAGAGTTAATCGCGCGGGTTAAAAACCGCATTGAAACAGAAGCCTTGAAACAAGAACAAGCCTTATTGTTGGCACAGAACCAACATCAACTTGCCATTATTGACCGCTATGTTGCTTATATTAAAACCGATACTCAGGGCATTATTTCTGAGGTAAGCAAACGGATTTTGGCGTTATTTTCCTGTCAAGCCAGTGACCTGTTAGGTAAAAACATTAACATCCTCAAATCGGGCAACACAGATGCGCGTTATTACAGTCAATTATGGTTGACGATTGAAGACGGTGATTCATTTACTTACGAAGTTGAAGACATCAACTTCCAAGGCGGTACCAATTGGTATGAAGTAACGGTTACACCAGACCTAGACCTCCAACAAAACATCATTGGTTATGTTGCCTTTTATGTGAACATTGACGCACGAATCAGCTATGCACACGAGGCGACAACGGATCATTTAACAGGCTTACACAATCGTGCCAGCTTAGACAAACGCTTGGCAGAGGAAATCGCTCGTCAACAGCATTATGGTGAAACCTTATCAGTCATTATTACCGATATTGATTACTTTAAAAAGGTCAATGATGAGTATGGTCATGACGTTGGCGATACGGTGCTGAAAGAGTTTGCGCACTTGTTGACTTCTCATGTCCGCGAAAGCGATTTTGTGGCACGTTTTGGCGGTGAAGAGTTTATGATTTTATGCCCCAATACCAGCGCAGAACAAGCGTCTATACTCGCTGAAAAACTACGTAACAACATTGCCAATTTTCCATTCGAGAGGGTTGGACATAAAACGGCGAGTTTTGGCGTGGCAGAGTATCAGCAGGATCTTTCAGCCAAACAACTCTTTGTACTGGCTGATCAGGCACTCTATCAGGCGAAAAAAGGAGGGCGTAATCAAGTAAAAATTGCCACGAATACAGAGGTGGCTCTCGTTGAATAATATCTTGCTAAATCCTATCGTCTGTTGTCTTGATAGCATCAAACAGAAAACTTTAATCGCTGTTTTGATGGTGTTGACTTTAACTGCCCTAGTTGGGTGTGACTCCGAACCGTCTAGCTATCAGCCACAGGGTCAATTGGTCAAGCGAAATTATTATGTCTTTGGTGTGCATCCTTATCTCACGCCCGAAAAAACCTTTGAACGCTACGCGCCACTCTTAGCCTATTTAGAACAACAGATTCCTACGGTTTCTTTTGTGCTGGAAACATCACAAACCTATACGGAATATGAACAAAAACTCTACACTGGAAAATTTCATTTTTCCTTACCTAACCCCTATCAAACCTATCAGGCAATTGACTCTGGTTATCGCGTGGTGGTTAAAACGACACCAGACAGTTTGTTTCGTGGGCTATTGGTAGCGCGTAAGTCAGCACAGATCACCAACACCAACCAACTCAAGCATAAAACCATTAGTTTTGCCTCACCAACCGCATTGGCGGCAACCATGATGCCTTTGTTTTATTTACAAACCCATGGGCTGGATGTACATCAAGATATTAATATTATCTACACCCAAACCCCCTATTCTACCATTATGAGTGCCTATTCTGGCGATAGCCTTATGGCAGGAACCTGGCCAGTGTCGTGGCAAGCGTGGCAGTCAGCCTATCCTGAATTAGCCTCTGAAATGGAAGTGGTCTGGGAAACAGAATCTTTAGTCAACAATAGCATTGTTGCTTCCCCAATGGTTAGTGAAGCCATCAGTCAACAAATAGGTGAAAGTTTGGTTGGTTTAGCGAACACAGAAGAAGGTAAGGCAATATTAGCACGATCAGGCATCGAAGGATTTGGATGGGCAACAAATGACCATTACTTGCCTGTTAGAGCCTATATCGAACGTTATAACAGGTTAATGGGAACAAAATAATGTGGTCTTTTTATCGCAAGCATTTAAATGTTCGCCTCATTGTTAACGTGGTGTTGATTCATCTGGTACTAATGACTTGCTTAGTGCTAGAGACGCAATACAAGGAATACCAATTCAACAAACAACAATTGATGCAAATGGGCAAAGAAGTCAATCAACTGATCGCGTTAAGTGCCGCTTTTCCACTCCTCAATAATGACCTATCAGCCTTGGAGGAGAAGGTAAATAACTTCAGAGGATTTAATCACGTCTCTATGCTGTTTGTGTTGGATGGACATCAACAGGTACGTGTTTCTTCACCCACCAACTACTTAAATCAACAACTGGTGGATCCATTTAGCCTGACCCTGATGACTGCCTTAACCGATGCTAAGGAACCGATGGTTCAGCTAGAACATGATGATGTGATTGACACCCTGACACGCATTGAATTTCATGGACAAACCATCGGTTACGTTCGTACGCTACTAGAAACCAATAGCCTGCATTTCGTGATGCAGGAAATGCTTTATTCAAATGCTATTTATATTTTATTAGCCCTATTGATTGGTGCCTTGTTCGCTTTTTGGTCAGTTCAAAGAACAACGCATGCGTTGCGCCAACTCACTTCCGCCAGTGAAGCCTTAGCCAACCATAATTTCGCGGTCAGTTTACCACAGGAATCAGGTGAGGATGAGGTTGCCTTAATGATACGCGCCTTCCGTGAAATGCAAACCTCCCTAGCGCAACATATTATACACAGCCATGAAAACAAACAGATGTTGGCTTTTACGCTAGAGCGCAGTGGTTATGCCTTTTGGCAATTTGACATGAGCCAGCAAATCCGCTCTTTTTCCGACTATGGTCAACAACTCTTGGGCTGGCAAGAGGGTACTTCTGTAGGTATCGAGGATTGGTTTGCCCTCATTCATCCCGAAGAACGCCACGTGATTCGTGCAGAATGTGAGTCCTTGTTACAGGGGGAAACGACCCAGTATGTGCATGAGTATCGTGTACAACATGCCGATGGGCATTATTTTTGGGCAAAAGAACATGCCATCGTCATTCGTCAGTCGGCGATGGGATTCCCTGAAATCATTGTTGGTTTATTTAGTAATATCAACCAAGCGATAGAAGATCGACAGGTATTGCTAGATGCGAAAGAAGCCTCGGAGCAAGCCAGCGTTGCCAAAAGTGCTTTTCTTGCGAATATGTCGCATGAGATTCGCACCCCGCTCAATGGCATTATTGGGTTAAACACCTTGCTGTCAAAAACATCGCTGACAGAACAACAAACCTCTTTTGTGAACAAGGCATTATTGTCTTCTCGCTCATTATTGACGATTCTCAATGATATTTTAGACTATTCCAAAATAGATGCAGGCAAATTAGAGTTGGTTCATCAGCCCTTTTCTTTAGAAACGCTTGCTGACGATTGCATTGGCTTGTTTGAGTACGCGACACAACAAAAAACGGTCGCGCTACACATTGATTACGACCCCAGTTTACCCAAACTATTCATGGGCGACTCTCTACGTCTGTCACAGGTATTAAACAACCTGTTAGGAAATGCCGTTAAGTTTACCTTACAAGGCGATATTACCCTAACGGTCGCACGATTATCTTGCAATAAAACCGAGTGTCAATTACGGATATCCGTTACCGATACGGGGATTGGCATGACGGCTGAAGAGTTGAACAAATTGTTTAAGCCCTTTTCGCAAACGGATGTTTCTAATACGCGCGACTATGGCGGAACAGGATTAGGGCTGGTTATTTCTCAACAACTGACCCAGCTGATGGGAGGAAGCATCTCAGTTAACAGTGAAAAAGGTCAGGGAACGCAAGTGTCGCTTGACTTATCATTACCGATTGTTGATGTTACCAAACCAGATACTGCCTTAACAGAGTTGGTTACGAAAACCTTTATGGTGGTAGATGATAATCTCATTGATCGTCAAATTGTGAGCAAAATACTCAACGCATGGGGTATTGAACAGGTCATGACTTGCGCCACGGGACTGGAAGCTTTAGCGGCTATCCATCAGCAACCTGTGGATTATATTATCATGGGCTGGATGATGCCCGATATAGATGGCGTTGATCTTCTGGTCAGCTTACGTCAGCACTATACTGCGCATTTTCCTAGGATCATTATGATGAGTGCTACCCTAGAAGAAGAGTTGTGCTTGAAAGAAAAAAACGTGAATATCTATCCCGATGCGACCCTCAGCAAACCGATTATTCCATCAGTCTTGCTAGAAGCCATTTTGCAAAAATATCCTGCTTCCGTCTCCGTATCTACACAAGCCTCAACCCCTCACTTTTCAGGGCGTGTCTTGGTGGTGGAAGATAATGCGGTGAATCAATTGGTCATTGGTGAGTATTTAGAAGAGGTTGGTCTGATCATCGACATCGTTGACAACGGCTTAAAGGCAGTGCAGTCCAGCCAACAACGCTATTACGACCTCATTTTGATGGACATACAAATGCCCCTCATGGATGGATTAGAAGCGACAAGAAAGATTCGTCAACATAATCATCATGTTCCTATTGTAGCACTCAGTGCGGCAGTGATGGACAAAGACAAACTTGAGATGATTTCAGTAGGCATGAATGACCATTTAGCAAAGCCGATCAATTTAGCCGAATTGTATCAAGTATTGGCGAGGTACTTGACTGCCTCAGCAAAAGAGGAATCGGCGGACACGAGAAACGCCCGCTCACAAGAAGGATTAGAAGAAACAACCTCTGTCCTCATGGCATCGTTACAGAAAATACAGGGTATTGACCTCCCACTATTGACGAAACAAATTAAAAAACCTGAAAAAATAGCCCGTTATTTACGTAAATTTGCCGAAGATAATGCTGATTTTTGTGCGCAACTTCGCCCATTAACGCTAGGCAGTCAAGCCTTCAAGCTTAAAATACACAGCTTAAAAGGGGTATCTGGTAATTTGGCGATCTTGTCCTTGCATCAACTGTGTAAAGACATCGAGTCCGCAACCGACTTACTGAGTCAACAAAGATTAGTGAATCAGCTATGCGATGGGTTAAGCCTGATCATACAGCAAATTGAGCAGACGTTATGTTTGTCCCCTGTAGAAGAAGCCATGTCTGATGAAATCTTGCCCATCGAAACCGTATTCGGGTTGGTCAATGAGGTATCGACTCTGGTTGAAGACAATGGGTTTGTTTCGGATGAACTGCTTGATCACTTATGTTCCGCTGTGCGCCCATACCTTTCGCTCAAAGAAGATCAACCACTGCTCACTGAGCTAGACAAAGCCATCAGTGATTTTGATTTTGTGCAAGCCGAACGGCTGTTAACCGAGATCAAACGTAAACTCTCTCTCATTACCACCACATCGTGAGCTTGTTGTCGTCTAATATCTACAAACTTACAGATTTCTCCACTTATCTACTTAGGAGTGCTTAATCGTGACAGCTTTATGGACTTTGAGCTTTCTTATTCTTCT
>CAZLOM010000008.1:0-1302 GCA_964561185.1 uncultured Piscirickettsiaceae bacterium | reverse complement strand
CTTAGGAGTGCTTAATCGTGACAGCTTTATGGACTTTGAGCTTTCTTATTCTTCTATCTGCCTGCTTTGCCTTAGCCGAAATGAGCATTGCTTCAGCCAGTCAAACCCGATTGCGACAACTTTTTCTTGATGGTAGTCGAGGGGCTGGATTGGCTTTGGAAATTAAAGAACATCCCAGCCGATTGTTGGCAACCACGCAATCAGGCATTACGGCGGCGGCGTTACTCATGGGGGTTTATGGTGAAACGGCTTTATCCACCAATCTTTTATCCATCATTCCTCAAGTCTCTTTTCTGTCTGACAGCTTACGCGAAGACATTGCTTTTACCCTAACGATTATCCTTGTCACTGCCGTGACCATTGTCTTTGGTGAAATCATTCCCAAGCGTATTGCTATTGCGCGTCCAGAGCAAACTGCCGCGATTTGTGCCCCGCCAATGCACCTATTCATTCGCCTACTTTCACCCATTATTTCCATTATGTCATGGTCAGCCGATCGCATTCTAGCCCTCCTTCCCATTCCCTCAGCACCCGCAATGACCAGCGTGGAAGACATTATCGCTTATGTTGACGAAGGGGAAAAAACAGGCGCACTCGCTCCCGAAGAGAGTCGATTGGTGGGTAACGTACTGCGTTTGGATGATCGTCGCTTGCCCTCAATGATGACACCGCTTGCTGATGTTACCTATTTAGACTTGCTCATTTCAGATGAAGAGAACCTACGCCTACTGCGCAACGCTCCTCATTCACAACTCCCCGTCTGTAAAGGCAACGCGCAACAAATTGTCGGTGTGGTTGAAAGCTATGATATTTTACAAGCCGCGCTCAGTGGCAAGGTTGATTTTGCCGAAATCCCCATCGCGCCGCCCTTATTTATTCCTGCCTCTCTCACGCTGATCGAACTGTTACGCAGTCTGCGTCATCATAAAACCACTTTTGCCTTTGTGGTCAGTGAGTTTGGCGTGACGGAAGGGATTGTCACCCTAGACGATGTCATGTTAGCCATGGTGGGTGATATGATGCCACTCAGTGATGCGCCTGAAGATGCCTTAGCCGTGCGTCGTCCTGATGGCTCTTGGCTATTAGATGGGCTACTGCCTGTCGATGAAATGAAAGAAAAGCTGAACATTCATGCCCTGCCCTACGAAGAATTAGGCAACTTTCATACGGTTGGCGGATTTGTGCTTGCCTCGCTAGGGCGCATTCCACACAAATCAGAGAAGTTTTCATTTGAGAACTGGGATTTTGAAGTCCTCGATGTCGATAAGAATCGGATTGATCAAGTCTTGGCTGTGGCGCATA
>CAZLOM010000007.1:0-27553 GCA_964561185.1 uncultured Piscirickettsiaceae bacterium | reverse complement strand
TTGTCAGCAAGCCATTGTGGCTATATGGGATTCGGTGTTTGGTTAAGATCATCAGTATATCAAGCCTTTCTCCCTGAGGGAGAAGGGTTTGGGATGAGGAAGCAAAATAGAGGAAAAGACTAATCAGTCGTTTCTGCGCCAACGAAACACGCGTAAATTACTGTCCACCGCTTCAAACAATCGTAAGCTCCCAGAGGCGGGTTGGATGGATTCACTTTTACCTAAAATCAGATAGCCAAATGGGTCTAACGAGCGATGAAATAGGTCTAACGCACGTTGTTGCTGACCATCATTAAAGTAAATAAAGACATTGCGACAGAGAATCAACGAAAAGTGATTAAACACTTCATCTTGCACTAGGTTATGACTGGAGAAGCAGATGTTGCGTTTGATGGCATCATCCAAATAAACGATTTGTTTACGTTCATCAATACGGAAATAACGAGAAAAACGATGCTTACCTCCTGATAGGTAATAGTTTTCTACCCCTTTGATGAAGGTTTTATTGTACAGATATTGTCCGAGTTTTGCCTGTTGCAAACTGTCCGTGCAGGCATCGGTGGCATAAATCATACAACGATCATAAATCCCCCATTCCTCTAACATAATCGCTAATGAGTAAACCTCTTCACCAAATGCACTTCCTGCTGACCAGATGCGAATCAGCGGATAGCTTTCTAAATAGCTCATCAAGTAATCACGCATGTATAAGAATACTTCAGGATCACGGAAAAATTCGCTGACAGGTATGTACAACCGCTTAATAAAATTACGGACGGTACGTTTATCATTGATAAAAACTTGTGATGCTTCTAACGCGCTGAGTTCAGGATAGCTGTCTTGTAGGAAGCGTTGTAATATATTCTGTATAAACCCCAAGTGATAATGCGAAATATCATGATGCCATTGCAAATAGAGTTGACGAATAATGGTGCGTGTTTCTTCTGCACTTAAGGGTTCTTTTTGTGTTTCTTGTTCGTCCATAATAGTACCCTGATTGCAAACGAGTGAGTGTGGTAATCATTGTACGCTAGATATTAGGGTGTGTCACTAACCAATAACGTAGAATTTGGATCAACAAGCCTTCATCCACTGGTTTGCTGATGTAGTCGTTTGCACCGACTTGTAAGCAACGGTCTTTTTCTTCACTGCCTACCCGTGCCGTGATGGCAACAATTGGAATATTTGCCTGTTTTCCATCTATCTGACGAATGGCTTGAATCAATTCATAGCCGTCCATCACAGGCATCATAATATCGGTTAAGATCAAGTCAACCTCTGAGGGGTTCGCTGAGATTTGCGCCAAAGCGGTTTTGGCATTATTCGCTGTGCTGGTGACGATACCTATCTCTTCAAGCATGGCACTGATGGAGAAAAGATTGCGGACATCATCATCCACTAGCAATATTTTTTTGCCCAACAACAAGCCACCACTGGGTTCAAACGTTCTTGCCTTTTCATGACAGTCTTCACCAAACTCAATACGACGGTGTAAGAAAAGCGTGATTTCATTGGCTAGGCGTAGCATCGAGTCACTGGTTTTCAGAATGATGGTATCGGTAAAATCACGGAGTTGCTTGATTTCTTCAGCCGTCAAATCTCGACTGGTATAAACCACAATAGGGGCATTAGGACAGACAGCCTGAACCATGTCAACCATTTCCAATCCTTGGATATTGGGTAAGCCAAGGTCAATGACCACAACGGTTGGGCAGGTATGATCCAAATAAGTTAAGGCTGAGTCTGGCGTGCTGAAAAAGTGCAGGTTAATGCCACTAATGCAGGTGTTGAGTAAGCTTTCTAAGCCATCCTGCATGCTGGGGTTATCTTCAATAATCACCACATTATGAATGCTTCGTGTGACAGACAACAAGCCTTCGATCACTGACTCTAGCTGATCAAAGTCTAAGGGTTTTTGCCACACTTCTACCGCACCACAACGCTTGAGTAAAATATTGGGTTCATCTCCTGACAAAATATCCACAGGAATATGGCGCGTCATTTTATCGCGCTTGAGGAGTTTAAGGGTTTCGTCTCCCCCAATTAAGGGCATTTTACGATCCAGTAAAATACCATCGGGCTGATGCTCTTTGGCTAAAGCCAAGCCTTCACGACCATTATTGGCGTGCAAGAAGTGATAGCCCATTTTTGACAGTTTGGTCATTAACAGATTGGCAAAGACGATGTCATCATCAATCAACAAAATCGTTTTGCGTGCATCATCGTTATTTAAGGGATCAAGGGGTTTACTGGGTATAGCTGTTGTTTGTGACTGAACAATTTCAATCAGCCGATCATCCAGATGCGTTAAGCTCGGTTTCATCGGCAAGGAGAGGGTGAAACATGAACCTTGATTTTCTTCGCTGGTAACGGTAATTTGACCACCTAACATGGTTGCCAATTCTCGAGAAATGCTTAATCCTAACCCAGTGCCACCATATTTTCGTGCCGTTGAGCCATCTGCTTGGCGGAAATGCTCAAAAATTTCTTCTAGTTTGTCTTCAGGAATGCCAATACCCGTATCCTGAACGGTGATGCGAACGGGATAAGTATCGTCTCCTTTTTCTAGTTTGATGGTGATGATGCCATCATCGGTAAACTTTAGGGCATTGGATAAGAAGTTTTTAATGATCTGTCTGATTTTTGCTTTGTCTGAGGTAATATGAGACAGTTGATCATCAATGCTCAAGTCCAGCTCAATGCGTTTTTCACTCGTCAAGGGCGAGAACATCGCTTTTAATTCACGCCCAATACTGATGAGGTTCACCTCTTCAAGACTAATGGTCATTTGTCCCGCTTCAATTTTAGACAAGTCCAGTAGGTCGTTGATCATATCCAAGAGGTCTCTACCTGAATAGTGAATCACGTTCAGTTGTTCTTGTTGTTTTGGGTTTAAGTTGCCTTCATTATTCTTACGCAACAATCCAGCCAAGACATTGATGGCATTTAATGGGGTTCTCAGTTCATGGCTCATGTTTGCCAAAAACTCTGCTTTGTATTTGTTAGCAAATGCAAGCTGTTCGGCACGTGCTTCTAGTTCTTGTTGAATATCTTGCAAGTGCGTATTTTGTTTTTGTAGTTCTGTTTGCGCGATTTCTAATTCATGCGCTTTTTTCTCTGTTTCAAATTTTTGTTGTTCCAGCTCAACATTGTGCAACTCTAATTCACGCGCTTGACGTTCTAGCAGTTGTTTTTTTCCTGAAAGTTCTGCGTTTTGTGCTTCGATTTGATCCGCTTTGACTTCAAGTTCTTTTGCTTGTAAACGTGCTTGTTCCAGTAGGTGATTGGTTGCGTCTGCTTTTTGAGCGGCAAAGATAGCCGATGAAATAATGCTGATCGACTGAATGAGATAGCTTTGTTTGATGGGTTCTAACGCACGAGCGGACACTAACTCAAGCACCCCAACCAGTTGATCTTTATAGAGCAATGGGTAGGTGTAGCTATTGGTTAGTGTCATATTCAATGTTGCTGTTTGAACAGATTGACTTGTCGTAAAGCTTAATAAAATCGGTTTTCTTTCTAAGCCGACTTGTCCGATAATGCCTTCCCCCAGCGTCACCGTTTGTTGCTCTGAATGCTGGGCTTGTGTCAGTGCATAACCTGCTTTCAGATAAAAGTATTCAAAGGTGTCATCGAATAAATAAATGACCCCTTGACCAGCAGAGATTTCTCGCGCGATGACGCTGAGTGCCGTATCTAGGAGCGATTGTAGTGTTTCTGTTTGTGATGCCTGTGCGGATAAGTCGGCTAAGGCTGTTTTTAGTCTGTCTTGTTCAGCATTTTTATCCGCTAATAATCGAGCATTGCGTTCTGCTTGTTGAATGAGGTAGTAACCCATTGCCGAAAGGGTTAAGAAAACCACCGCCCATAAAATGAGTGAAAAGGCTGAAGAAATGAACAGATCTTTATCACCATAGATATTGCCAATAAGACTGATGACAGGAATGGTCATCCAGATCAACAAGGCAATCAGCCATTGTGCTAATGAAAAAGTCATAGTTGTTACCTTTTGAGGTTAATTATTATGCATCTTGCTAATTTTCTGTTTGTCTTTTTACTGGTGGCGGTGGGAGACATTGCTTAATACTGGTGATTAAGGCATCTGCGCTGACAGGTTTACTAAGGTAAGCGTCTGCTCCTTTCATGAGGCTTTTTTCTTCCGCTTCTGCTTCTGTTTGTGCGCTAATGGCGATAATGGGAAGCGTCGCTGTTTTGCTGTTAGCCCGTATTTTAGCAATCAGTTCATAACCATCCATATCGGGCATCATCAGATCAGTGAGCACTAATCCGATAGAAGGCGTTTTGATGATTTGCTCATATGCATCTTTAGCACTTTGGGAACTGAGCACAGGAATGCCTGTATTTTCAAGCAAAGCCGTCATAATGAACAGATTGCGAATATTGTCATCTACCACCAAAATACTCTTACCAACCAGTTCGCCCACATTTAAATCGCTACTCAGGTCGCCATCTAAGCTGATGGCATCTACAGATTGTGTTTTGCTCTGTTGTGTAATGACTGGTATGATGCGTGCTTTTTCTGGTATGACGCTGTTGTCGTGAGTCTGTGCATGACAGTTCTGCGTATTGCGTAACATAAGGGTGAAGGTTGAACCTTGTTGTTCAACACTTTCCACGTGAATGTCACCATCTAACAGATGAGCCAAGTCAAGGGATATGCTCAAGCCTAAGCCAGTGCCACCAAACTTACGTGCGGTACCATGATCATCTGCTTGCTTAAAACGTTCAAAAATATACTGGAGTTTATTTTCAGCAATGCCAATTCCCGTATCGGTCACTTGAATTAAGGTAAAGTCGCCACATTCAGAACAAGTTGAGGATAAACGAATGCTACCGCGTTCCGTGAATTTTAGCGCATTGCTGAGAAAGTTTTTGATGATTTGTCGAATACGAATGCCATCACTTTCTAACGGAGGCAAGTCGGCATTGATATCAATGTCGAATGACAAGCCCTTCATTTTAATCAAGGGTTCAAACATCAACTTAAGATCAGTCAGGAGGGTATTGATATCAACCAATTCTATGGTGATGCTCATTTTGCCTGCATCAATTTTGGCGGCATCCAGCAGGTCGTTAATCAAATTCAGCAGATCGTTGCCTGCATAATGAATGACTTCAATTTGTTCTAGTTGTCGTGAAGAGAGATTGCCATCCTGATTTCTCATCAATAAACCAGAGAGCACATTGATAGAATTGAGCGGTGTTCTCAACTCATGGGATACGTTAGCCAAAAACTCACTTTTCTGTTGATGGGTAATGGCATTTTCCAATACCTGACGGTGAATTTGCATGGCATAGTTAATATGTTTCGCAAGGTCAACAAAAAAGCCTGACAAACCTTTCGTATCTAAAAACACTTCTTCTTGATGATAGTTAGACATATCAAGGCTAGAAAGATGAGTGAGTGCATCGGTAATTTTACGTTCGAGCAAAACCTTTTCGGTACGATCCACAAATTCTACCGTAAAAGCAATGGTTTTGCTCTTAATTTGTACGGGAACGATGGTGATGCGTAGGGTAACGTCTGCAATGGTAAATTCACTCGCCATCACACTACGCAATGATTGAATCATGGCGTTTCTTTTGGCGGCATTCGTATGGAAGATAGAAAAGTTTTGTCCAATAAGTCTATCCACTGAAAAATCAGGAATGACTGTTTTTAAACGCTCTTCCAAACGAAACAATAAATCATACAAAGATTCATTCAGACTGATGATTTTTAATTTTGGGTCTAGCACCATCAGACTGGTAGTGGCTGAGTTCATCGCCGCATTTAAGATGGCAGACTCACGTAGTGCATCACGTTTTCGGGCAACGTTTTGAGCAACGCGAATACGGAGCAGGTTAAGGGCGTTTGTCCAAGCATCTCTACCCATCACTGGTTTCTTAAAATGACCTGATGCCATGCTGTGAATGGCTTTTAATTGTTGACTGTTAGGGCGATACAGAGCAAGTCCGCGGGCAAATACCAAGCCTAATCCAATCAGTGCCAATAACTCGCTACCAAAAGTACTGATCATCGACAGGAAGCCTTCTGTGTGGTGGTCTTTGGCGTGATGGATAATACCAAACACCAGTCCAAACAATACCACACTCACCCCCAACAAGAACCAAGAATCAAAGCGACGAATGCTTAGGTTAGGCATTTTCCCTGTACCAGCGTTAATACTGGCACACAGGTGTTGAGCCGCTTCTTTCTCTGCTTCTGTTGCGCTGTAACGAACAGAAAGGTAGCCCGTAATCTGTTCTTCGTCATCAAAGATCGGAGAGACGTTAGCCACTACCCAGTAGTAGTCACCATTTTTGCGTTTGTTTTTGAGCGTACCATGCCACGCATAGCCTTGACTGATGGTTGACCACATATCGGCAAAAATTTCTTTAGGCACATCTGGATGACGCAATAATCGATGAGATTGACCGATCAGTTCAGCTTTGCTGTAGCCTGATGCCGTAATCATCGCATCGTTAACGCTCACAATGTTACCTAATAAATCTGATTTAGTGATAATCACATCATCATCGTTCAGCAGGTATTCATCTGCCATATTACGCTATCCTCGTTCTGATAGAGTCTCTTTCCCGTTGCTAGGGAAAGCTAGGGGTTATGTTGTTGGTGAAACTTCAGTGGTTTGTGCTTTGATCGGCAGGAATATGGTAAATTTAGCACCGTTATTGGTGTTGCTGGCAAAAATTTCACCGTCAAAGTGATCAGTGACAATCATTTTACACATATACAAGCCTAAGCCCGTCCCATTAAGTGACTTGGTAGACACGTAGGCATCAAAAATGGTTGCTAGATACTCAACAGCAATACCACCACCATTATCTTCAATGCTTAACTCTATTAAGTTGTTTTTGCGTCCAGCACCGATCCAAATTTGTGGTTGGTTGGTTTTTTGTTCAACCAGTTGATCTACCGCATTTTTGACAATGTTAATGATCACCTGTCTGAGTTCGCGCTCAATACCATAGATATTAATATCATCAGCAACGTCAAAGTTAACTTTAATGCCGTGGCTGGTTAAATGCGATTCAACCATGTCAATTGAAGCACTAATTGACGTTTGTAAGGCAAAGTGTTTCTTTTCCTTATCAGGCTTAAAAAAGTCACTAAAATCTTGAATGAGCCTAGCCTGTTCAAGAAGCATCGACTTAATGATCTGAAATCTGTCTTCAAAAAAGCTTTTGTCTGTATCCGAAACACAAGAAATTTGATTGAATTTGAGACGAACAATATCGGCATTCATGGTTAATACTGCTAAGGGTTGTCGCCATTGATGCGAGATCATGGCAATCATTTCACCCATAACAGCGTGACGAGAACGTTCAATCAGTTGATCTGTTTTGGCTTGTAATTCTGCTTTTGATGCTTTGAGGTCTTTTTGGAGTTGTAAGAGACGTAAAAAGTTGCGCATTTTTAGCACAAACACATTCACATCAATCGGCTTAAACATATAGTCGATTGCTCCAAGATCCAGCCCCATTCTTTGCCAGTCGCGGTTGTCTTGGAAAGCGGTGATGAAAATGACAGGTAATTCTTTCAGGCGTTGATTCATACGCATATAGCGAACAAACTCAAACCCATCCATTTCGGGCATGGAGACATCACTTAACACCAAATCAACTTCATGACTGAGTAAAAAGGACAAGGCATCCAATGCCGAATGCGAAACCTCTGCTTGCACATTAGGAAAGTAGGTATCAAACAGTTTCAAAATAACGAAGGCATTATTTTTAGAGTCATCAACCACCAAGACTTTCAATATTTCTTGTGACCCTAAGACTTCCAACTCCGCAGACTCTTGCGGTGACAAAGATGTTTGAGGCATTCTTAACCCTTGTAACTCGAAAACAAAGTAAAGCAGGCTGGAGGAGGATGAACAGTTACCAGCCACACCTTCTTGATAAGGGGATTAAACCGCTTCTAACGCCGAAGCCAACTCTTCCAACGTAAAGGGTTTTTGTAGCACTTGTTTAATACCCGCATCACGACATTCTTGAATTTTTTCGCGTGCTGGTACATTACTACCGCCACCAGAAATCGCGATGACTTTAACGCGCGGAAACTCAGCACCAATGTGGCGAGAGAGGGTAATACCATCCATTTCAGGCATTAACACATCCGTAATCACGACATCAATATCACTGTGCTGTTTCAGCATCTTGAGTGCTTCTACACCATTTTTAGCAGATACAGAAGGATAGCCTTTAATCATCATGAGGGTTTCAATAGATTCGCGAATCGCCGCATTGTCATCAACAACCAATACTTTCATTTTTTCTTCCTTTTTGAGTCAGGGTGTAGAACAGACAGAAACCCAGTGAGAACGTGGGATCACTAGGCAACCATCTTTTCTAGGTTTTATTCTGCTTAACAAAGATCACATATCATAAACGATCACAGTACATTTTTATAATAAAAAGTGCATTTTTATAATAAAATTTGCAGATTTATTAGAAGAACATGAATTTGTTTTCATCAACCTCTGGTGCTGAAGCACGTAATGCCGCATCCTCTTGCTCCATTTCATGGAGTAGTTTGCTTTGATCACCTGTGGTGAAGAACTTGACCAAATCATTCATTTCCTGTGCTTGTACGTGCAGGTCTTGGGTTGAACTTAAGGTATGCTCGAATAGGGTCTGGCTACCCTTAACGAAGTGTTGCATCTCTCTCACCGAGTCACTAACACCAGACATATTGTGAATCTGTTTTACTGAGGCGGTTGCGATATTTTCTACAATATCATTGACTTGAGTGACTGAGTCGTTAATGGTGTTCAGCATGTTTGCCGCTTGTTCTACATACGCCGAACCTGAGTCAACCGCTGTTACCGTTTCATGAATCAATTCTTTAATGGTTTTGGCTGAATCAGCAGATTTTTGTGCCAACGAGCGAACTTCACCTGCCACCACCGCAAAGCCTCTGCCATGCTCACCCGCTCTTGCCGCTTCTACTGCCGCATTTAAGGCGAGCAGGTTGGTTTGAAAGGCGATACTGTCAATGACCGACACAATGTCTGAAATGCGGTGACTGAAGCTGGTAATTTTTTCCATTGCCGTAATCGCATCTTTTGCGACGACAGAGCCTTTTGAGGCTTCCTGTGTTACATAGTTAACGAGGTCTTTCGCTGAATTGGTTTGTTCATTGTTTTGCTGAATCACTTGATTCATGCTTTCAATGGATTGGAAAACCTGTGATAGCTTTTCGAGTTGGTGTGCCGCATTATCATTCACGTGATGCGCGTTTTGTGTTAAATCTTCAGAGGTGTCATGCAAGCGAGAGGCACTGTGTAAGACTTTGCCAACCACTTCGTTGAGTTTCATGGTAGAGCCATTGATGGCGTTTTTGAGTTCTGCCAACTGACCACGATAATCCCCAGTAATGAGTTGCGTTAAGTTGCCTTCTGCTTGTGCGCGACTGATGTTGGCAATGTCTTGTAATGAGCTTTCAATCCCAGCGAGTGAGCGGTTGATCAATTCGTGCATGGCTTTTAATTCACCATCGGCATCACCGTCTTCCATACGTAGATAGAAACTGCCTTTTTCCATCAGTGACATCACCTGCACAATTCCTGTAATGGTGAGATGGATAGAGTGAGTTACGGTGGCTACGTTATCGACGATTTCCTTGTAGAAACCGTCAAATAAGTTTTCTTGCATGCTCAGTACCGAGAACTTACCATGACTCATTTTGACAATCAGTTCGTTAATGGCGGATAGGGTATTACTGATGTTTTCTGTGACGCTGTTGACCGTCATTTGCTGACGGAAGAGTTCGCCTTTGTAATAGCCTTTTAAGCTGTCAAAGTTACCAACAGAGAGTGCTGACGACACCTCACGCGCGTTATAAAAATAGTATTCTAAATTATGTAGCAGGGTGTTAATCGGCAGTTGTGCGTCGGGCATACGCAAATCAAAGTCCATGGTATCCGCCATGGTTTTAATGGTGCTTATGGCTTGTTTTCTGGGGGCTTGTACCCGATTGATGATGAGTACCACGCTAACAGCAATGAACAGTGACATACTAAGCATCACAGGAACAAAGGCACCGCTTCCCTCTAACCAGATGGCAATCGCCAGATAGAGGGTCATGAGTGAGCCGATCAGCACGGAGTTTTGTACGAGGGACAGATTGGCAAGCCAATTCGTCAGGCGCGTTTGCCAAAGTTCGTTGGGGCTTAGCATATTGCCGTGGTAGAAGACAACCTTGCCTTGTGCTAAGGCTGAGAGATCCGCTTTTGCTTTCTCTATTTGATCAGAAGACAGCAGTTTACAGACAACTGAGTAGCCCAGAAACTGATTCCCAATAACAATGGGTGCCATAAAAGTATTCAACCAAATATCTTGATTTTTTTTGGTTTTCATGGGAATGACAGCATGCCAGTTAAGTTGTGATTGCATAGAATCTTGCTTGTCATCTACCAAAGCTTTAGGAAGCGTGTTCGACCATAATATCGTTTCATCTTGAGCATAAATCTCAATTTCATCACGTTCTAGTATGGCAAGTAATTCACGAGAAATGCGACGAATTTTGCCTTGTTGATCGAGTTCGTAATAAAGAGCGACACGTTGTTGTAATTGCATGATAAATCTCTATAAATGGTATAAAAAGAGCGAAATTTACGATTGATGTTCTCTCTGTAAATAAATAGGATTCCAGTTGTAGATGGACTCTTGATGCTTTTATTTTGTATTGTAAAGCATGAAGTGTACCATAAGTAAAATGATTTTTTTAGAGTGTTTGCTGAGATATTGTTTGTTGTCTTAGCGTTTCCGTGTGAGCAGAAATCGCCGTAAATCCCACAATATTCCTGTAAGATACCTCTTGCCCTAAGGGTAAAAATCGGTGACAATACCCGCTATATCCCCAAAGAGGGTGTCAGGTTTTTTTTCAAACTTTTGAGGACTTGCTTATGTCTAACCGTCGTGAACTTGCCAACGCGATTCGTATGTTGAGTGCGGATGCTGTTCAAAAAGCCAAATCAGGGCATCCTGGTGCTCCTATGGGTATGGCTGATATTGCTGAAGTATTGTGGAATAGCCATATGAAATACAACCCAAAAAATTCAAAATGGGTTGATAGAGATCGCTTTGTGCTGTCTAATGGTCATGGTTCAATGTTGATGTATTCATTGTTGCACCTCACAGGCTTTAATTTGAGCATGGATGACATCAAAAATTTCCGTCAATTCCACTCAAAGACAGCGGGTCATCCAGAATATGGTTACGCTGACGGTATTGAAACAACGACGGGTCCTCTAGGTCAAGGTATTACGAATGCTGTGGGTATGGCGATTGCTGAACGTACTTTAGGTGCGCAGTTTAACCGTCCCAACTTCCCGATTGTAAACCACCACACCTACGTGTTCATGGGTGACGGTTGTTTGATGGAAGGTTTGTCGCATGAAGCCTGTGCGATGGCTGGTGCGTTAGGCTTAGGCAAATTGGTTGCTTTCTGGGATGACAACAACATTTCAATTGATGGTCACATTGATGACTGGATGGAAACCGATGTTCCTGCACGTTTTGAATCTTACGATTGGCACGTCATTCGTGGTGTTGATGGTCATGACTCAGAGGCGATCAATGCCGCAATTCAAGAAGCCAAATCGGTTCAAGATAAGCCTACGTTGATTTGTACGCGTACAACCATCGGTTTCGGTTCACCAAACCTATGTGGCACGCACGACTGTCACGGTGCGCCATTAGGTGACAAAGAGATTGCCTTAACGCGTGAAAATTTGGGTTGGAAACACGAACCATTTGTGATTCCTCAAGAAATTTATGACGGTTGGGATCACACCGCGCAAGGTGCTAAAGACGAAGGCGAGTGGAATGAGTTATTCGCTGGTTACGCAAAAGAATACCCAGAATTAGCGGCTGAGTTCAAACGTCGTATGGCGGGTGAGTTGCCAGCGAATTTTGAAGTAGAAATGGATAAGTTCATCGCTAAAACACAAGCCGATATGCCAAATATCGCGTCGCGTAAAGCGTCACAAAATGCCATTGAAGCCATGGGTGCATTGCTTCCAGAATTGTTCGGCGGTTCTGCTGACTTAACAGGTTCTAACCTTACGAACTGGTCAGGCACCAAGAAAGTCAACAAGGCTAACGCTGACGGTAACTACCTATCATGGGGTGTGCGTGAGTTCGGTATGGCGCATATGATGAACGGTATGGTGCTTCATGGCGGTTTCAAGGTTTATGGCGCGACTTTCTTGATGTTCATGGAATTCATGCGTAACGCCTTGCGTATGTCAGCCTTGATGAAAATCGGTACGATTTATGTTTATACCCATGACTCAATTGGTTTGGGTGAAGATGGTCCTACGCATCAGCCAGTAGAGCAAATTGCGACCATGCGTGCCATTCCTAACTTCCATACATGGCGTGCTTGTGACGCGATTGAGTCAGCGGTTTCTTGGAAAATGGCGGTATTGCGTGGCAATGCACCAAGTGCTTTGATTTTCTCTCGTCAGAACCTTACACCTATGGTAAGAACAGAAGCGCAGGTTAAAAATATCGAGAAGGGTGGTTACATCCTACGTGATACGGCAGAAGAGCCAGATGTTATCTTGATTGCGACGGGTTCTGAAGTTCAGTTAGCCATGGCGGCGGCTGACAAGTTAGCGCAAGACGGTATTGATGCTCGTGTGGTTTCTATGCCTTGTGCTGAATTGTTCTCGGCTCAATCTGAAGAATACCGTGAGTCAGTATTGCCTTCTTACATCCGTGAGCGCGTAGCGGTTGAAGCAGGTATCACAGATTACTGGCGTAAATTCGTTGGTTTAGATGGTGCTGTGGTCGGTATTGATACCTTTGGTGAGTCTGCCCCAGCTGACGTATTGTTCAAGCATTTCGGCTTTACGGTTGAAAATGTGGTTAGCACCGTCTTAGACGTTATTGATAGCGATGATTGCTGTTGCGGTAGTTGCGAGTAATTTCTGTTTAATCGTGCGTTGATTGAGATGAACGCACGATTAACCTTTCTTTTTTCTGTTTTACTTTTTAATTTTACTTTTCATTAGGAGCTTCTCAATGGCAATTAGAGTTGGTATCAATGGCTTTGGTCGTATCGGTCGTATGGTTTTCCGCGCGGCGGCTCAAGATTTCCCAGAAATCGAAATCGTCGCAATCAATGACTTATTAGAGCCTGATTACTTAGCTTATATGTTGAAGTATGATTCAGTTCATGGTCGTTTTGATGGTGACGTTTCTGTTAAAGACGGCAATTTAGTGGTGAACGGAAAAACCATTCGTGTGACAGCAGAACGTGATCCTGCAAACCTAAAATGGAACGAAGTGAATGCAGACATTATTGTTGAGTCAACTGGTTTCTTCTTAACAGAAGAGTCTTGCCAAGCGCACATCACCGCTGGTGCTAAGAAAGTGGTTCAATCTGCACCTTCTAAAGATGCAACACCTATGTTTGTTTACGGTGTTAACCACGAGACTTATGCTGGTCAAGCCATTGTTTCTGCGGCTTCTTGTACCACCAACGGTTTGGCTCCAGTGGCTAAAGTATTGCAAGACAACTTCGGCATCAAGCGTGGTTTGATGTCAACCGTTCATGCGGCAACCGCAACACAGAAAACCGTTGATGGTCCATCAAGCAAAGATTGGCGCGGTGGTCGTGGTATTTTAGAAAATATCATCCCATCTTCTACGGGTGCGGCTAAAGCCGTAGGCGTGGTATTGCCAGCATTGAAAGGTAAGTTGACAGGTATGGCGTTCCGTGTACCAACCTCTGACGTTTCTGTGGTTGACTTAACGGTTGAGTTAGAAAAAGAAGCTTCTTACGCTGACATCTGTGCGGCGATGAAAAAAGCATCTGAAGGCGAAATGGCTGGTGTATTGGGTTACACTGAAGATTCAGTGGTTTCTACGGATTTCCGTGGTGACAGCCACCCATCTATTTTTGATGCGAAAGCAGGTATTGCTTTAGACAGTACTTTCGTGAAAGTGGTTGCTTGGTATGATAACGAATATGGTTATACTTGTAACCTAATGCGTATGGTTGAACACGTTGCAAAATAAGTTGCTCAGGTAAGCCTTTCTGATTGAGAGGCTTGCCTTTATGGGCTTTTGCTCATCGGTTCATCAAACATTCATGTTAAGTATCTATAATCAGTGTTCACTTAGGTGTCCACATAAGGAAAGTAATTATGTCATTTATTCGTATGGCTGACCTTGATCTTAAAGGCAAGCGCGTGTTGATTCGTGCAGACCTAAACGTTCCTGTAAAAGAGGGCAAGGTAACTTCTGATGCGCGTATTAGAGCGTCAATGAAGACTTTTGAAGCGGCAATCAACGCTGGTGCTAAAGTGATGGTCATGTCTCACTTGGGTCGTCCAGAAGAAGGTGTTTTCTCTGAAGAAAACTCATTAGCACCTGTTGCGGCAGACCTTTCTGCTAAAATGGGCAAAGAAGTTCGTTTAATCCGTGATTGGGTTGATGGTGGTTTTGACGTTGCTGAAGGCGAATTGGTGTTGTTAGAAAACGTTCGTTTCAACAAAGGCGAAAAGAAAAACCTTGACGAAACAGCACAAAAATATGCGGCATTGTGTGACGTATTTGTGATGGACGCATTTGGTACAGCGCATCGCGCTGAAGGCTCTACTCATGGCGTGGCTAAATTTGCACCAACCGCTTGTGCGGGTTTATTGTTGACTGCTGAGTTAGATGCTTTAGCGAAAGCCTTAGCGAATCCAGCACGTCCATTGGTAGCGATTGTTGGTGGTTCTAAAGTATCAACCAAATTGACGGTATTAGAAAGCCTATCTGAAAAGGTTGATCAGTTGGTGGTTGGTGGTGGTATTGCGAACACCTTTATCGCCGCGGCAGGTAATAATGTTGGTAAGTCTCTCTATGAGGCAGACCTTATTGAGACTTGCAACAAGTTGAACGGTATCATGAATGCACGTGGTGCGGCCATTCCTTTGGCAACCGATGTTGTTTGTGGTAAAGAGTTTTCACCAACCGCTGTTGCAGAAACGAAAAATGTGGCGGAAGTGGTTGCTGACGACATGATTTTTGATATTGGTCCAGATTCTGCGCAAGCCCTTGCTGACATCATCATGAAAGCAGGTACGGTGGTATGGAACGGTCCAGTGGGCGTGTTTGAGTTTGATCAGTTTGGTGAAGGCACTAAGACCATTTCTATGGCGATTGCTAATTCATCTGCATTCTCGATTGCTGGTGGTGGCGACACCTTAGCGGCGATTGATAAGTATGGTATTGCTGATCAAGTGTCTTATATCTCTACGGGTGGTGGTGCTTTCTTAGAATTCTTGGAAGGCAAACAATTACCTGCTGTGGCGATTTTAGAAGAGCGTGCCGCTAAGTAAGAAGCGTAAAAGGGATGATGCCTGTTAGGTCATCCCTTTTTTCTATAACGATGTTCAGTCTCGCTGGTTATATGCCTAAGGTGTTAGGTAAATTGCCAGACAGATTGGTCTTAACTGTGTAGCAAAGGAATATTAAATGATTAAAGATAGAGTTAGCCCACGACGTACTAAGATTCTTGCAACCCTCGGTCCAGCAACAGACATGCCCGAAATGATTGATAAGATGATTCTTGCTGGGTTGGATGTGGTACGTATCAATTTCTCTCATGGTGCGGCATCAGAACATATTGATCGTGCGCGTTACGTGCGTGAGCGTGCTAAAGCCTTGGGTCGAGAAGTTGGCGTGTTGGTAGATTTGCAAGGTCCTAAAATTCGTATCACCCGTTTCCGTGAAGGCTTTGTGATCCTAAATGAAGGCGACAAGTTTGCTTTAGACAATAACATTGACAAGATGGATGGCGACCGTAACGGTGTGGGTTTAACCTATAAGAGTTTACCTTACGACGTTAAAGCGGGTAATCGTTTGTTGTTAGATGACGGTCGTATTGTGATGGATGTTGACCAAGTGGTTGGTGAGCGTGTTGAGTGTACCGTTGTCGTAGGTGGTAAGCTATCAAACAACAAAGGCATTAACCTCATGGGTGGTGGCTTGTCTGCGGCGGCGATTACAGAAAAAGACAAGGAAGATATTCTGTCAGCCGCGCAAATTCAAGCAGACTACTTGGCTTTTTCGTTTCCGCGTTGTGCTGATGATGTGAACGAATGCCGTCGTTTGGCGTTAGAAGCAGGCTTGAACGCTTGTATCGTGTCTAAGGTAGAACGCGCTGAAGCGGTTGAAGACCCAACCCTAGAAGAAATCATCTTAGCCTCGGATGCCGTGATGATCGCTCGAGGTGATTTAGGCGTTGAGGTAGGTGATGCACAGCTCCCTGCTTTGCAAAAGAAAATCATTAAAATGGCAAGAACCTTGAATCGTGTGAGCATTACGGCAACACAGATGATGGAGACGATGATTGACAATGCGATTCCGACCCGTGCCGAAGTATTTGACGTTGCCAATGCCGTGATTGATGGTACTGATGCGGTGATGTTGTCGGGTGAAACGGCAACAGGTAAACATCCTCATATCGTTATTGAGGCGATGGGGCGTATTTGTTTAGAAGCCGAGAAGCAACGTGAAACGCGCGTATCAACACACCGTATTGATCAAATTTTCAAGGATACGGATGAAAGCATTGCGATGGCATCCATGTATTTGGCAAATCACCATAACATTCGTGCGATTGCGGCATTAACTGAGTCAGGAAATACCGCGTTGCTGATGTCTCGTATTTCGTCTGGTGTGCCGATTTATGCCATGACACCACATGAAAAGACACGTCAAAAAGTGACCTTATATCGTGGTGTTTACCCAATGGCATTTAACTATGATACCTTAGACAATGATCACGTGGTTGATGCTATGATGATCGAGTTAAAAGCGAAGGGTGCTGTTCAGGAAGGTGATAAGGTGTTGGTCACTCATGGTAAGTATCGTGGTATTATGGGCGGCACTAACGTCTTAATGATTGTCGAAGTGGGTGCTTAACCAGTATTGTGTGGCATTTTTGATTGGTTTCTGTTTTATTTTTGTTTAACCTACTACAAGGGGTATTACTTTTATGGCAATGATTACTTTGCGTGAGTTGATGGATTACGCGGCTGAAAATGGTTTTGGTATGCCAGCGTTCAACGTAAATAACATGGAGCAAGTACGTGCGATCATGCGTGCGGCTGACAAGTGTAATTCTCCTGTTATTTTGCAAGGCTCTGCTGGTGCGCGTAAGTACGCAAGTGAGCCAATGTTGCGTCATTTGATTCAAGGCGCGGTAGAAATGTATCCACATATTCCTGTGGTGATGCACCAAGATCACGGTTCAGACGAAGGCGTGTGTTTACGTGCGATTCAGTCTGGCTTTACCTCTGTGATGATGGACGGTTCATTGATGGCTGATGGCAAAACGCCAGCTTCTTATGAATATAACCGTGACATCACTGCGGCTGTGGTGAAAATGGCGCACGCTTGTGGCGTGTCTGTTGAAGGTGAATTAGGCTGTTTGGGTTCGTTAGAAACAGGTAAAATGGGCGAAGAAGATGGTCATGGTGCGGAAGGTGTGTTAGATCACTCTTCATTGTTGACTGACCCAGAAGAAGCGGCTCAATTCGTTCGTGACACAAATGTTGACTGTTTAGCGGTTGCCGTTGGTACTTCTCACGGTGCTTATAAGTTTACTTCTAAGCCTTCTGATGACGTATTGAAAATTGACCAAATCAAGAAAATCCATGCACGTATCCCAACCACTCACTTGGTGATGCACGGTTCTTCTTCGGTACCAGAAGAATGGTTATCAATCATCAATAACTTTGGTGGTGATATGGGTCAAACCTACGGTGTGCCCGTTGAAGCCATCGTTGAAGGCATCAAATATGGTGTTCGTAAAGTAAACATCGACACTGATTTGCGTATGGCTTCTACAGGTGCGATTCGTCAGCATTTGCATGAAAATGCTTCTAACTTTGACCCACGTAAGTTCTACAAAGCGGCTGAAGATGCGATGATGGGCATCTGTATCGCGCGTTTTGAAGCTTTCGGTTCTGCTGGTCATGCTTCTAAGATCAAAGCATTAGGCTTAGAAGAAATGCAAGCACGTTATGTGAAAGGTGCTTTAGATCAGCGCGTAAGTTAATCTGATCAATCTAATCTGACACATCTGATGAAGTGATCAAGCGGTTTTGTTTGGTTCTTCTTCACGCAACAAAAAGCCCTGAGAAATCAGGGCTTTTTTGTTGGTATCTTTTATCTCTTGTCGTTATGGGACTACTCAAAGTCGCTGTCGCAGGTAAAGGATTTTTGTTTTTTATAGACGGGATGTTCAAAACTCAGGTATTGAGCGTGTAGGCACAGGCGAGGGTAGTCATCTGGAGAGGGATGATAGAGGGGGTCGCCAATAATCGGGCAACCCATACTGAGCAGATGTACCCTCAGTTGATGGGATCGACCTGTGTGTGGAAACAGGTGTACCAGACTGCTATGATCATTGTGCGTTAGTACCTGCCAAGCGGTTTGTGCGGATCGTCCATAGTTAAAGTCTATTTGATGTTTGGGGCGATTGTGCCAATCCAGTGCTAAGGGTAAATCAATGGATCCTTGAGGGCAGGGCAGTTGTCCTTGCACGCGTGCCAGATAGCGTTTATCAACGCGTCTTTGTTCAAATGCGAGCGATAGCTGACGATGAATATCGGCATTGCTTGCGAGTAGCATTAAGCCTGAGGTATCATAATCTAAGCGGTGAACAATACGCGTTTCGGGTTGTGTTTGTTGTAGGCGATAAATGACGCTGTCTTGTTTGTGTGCACCACGTCCTGGGACACTCAATAATTTACTTGGTTTGTTGATGACCAGTAGATATTTGTCCTGATAGATCACTTTGATTTTGTTCACAAATGTCTCTAATTTCTATGGGTTAATGATGCGTTATTTTAGCATAAAAAAGAGCAAGCGTTATGGATAAACAGCCGAGTCTATTATTGGTTGATGATATGTCAGCAAATCTTTCTTTGTTGTCAGAACTCTTAAAACATGACTATCGTATCAAGGTTGCTAAGTCTGGTGAGAAAGCACTGAGTATTGCAAACAGTGCAGATAAACCTGATTTAATTCTGCTAGATATTGAAATGCCTGAAATGGATGGTTATGAAGTGTGTCGCCAGCTTAAAAACAATGCGGATACCAAAGACATACCCATTATTTTCGTGACGGCTCGTAATGACGTGATGGATGAAGCCTTAGGGTTAAATTTGGGCGCGGTTGATTATATTACCAAACCTTTTCATCCTGAAATCATTAAAATGCGCATCAAGAATCATATTGCCTTAAAGTTAAAGAGTGACTGCTTGGAGTCCTTGGCGCGTATTGATGGCTTGACCCATATTCCTAACCGTCGTTATTTTAATGACAGTTTTGCGCGTACCTATCGTAAGTCTGTGCGTGAAGGTAAGACGATTGCCGTGTTAATGATGGATGTGGATTATTTCAAGCTCTATAACGATCATTATGGTCATGGTAAGGGGGATGAATGCTTGATCAAGGTGGCTTCTGCCTTGAACTCCGTATTGAAGCGACCAACGGATTTGGTTGCTCGTTATGGCGGAGAAGAGTTTGTGGTATTGCTCGATCAAACCGATATGCAAGGCATGCAGGTGGTGGCAGAACAGTTGCGTCTGGCAGTTGAACAGTTGGCTATTGAGCATCGTTATTCTTTGGTGCAAGAAACGATTACCATCAGTATTGGTGCCGCCTTAAAAGAGGGAACCATTCAGCTCACCGCTGAAGCCTTATTAAAATGTGCCGATGACGCGCTCTATCGTGCGAAACAAACAGGTAGAAACAAAGTTGATGCCTGTTTTGCCAGTAGTTGTGTTGTCTAATCGTCAAACGCTTGCACGTCAGTTATACCAATAGTGGTATAATCGTCCAATTCGTGTTGTTTTTTATTTTGTTATTGTTGATGGGATTGGTGATATGTCCGTAGCTTCCGCCTCAAAAAATGCACCTAAAATTGGTTTTGTTAGTCTCGGTTGTCCCAAAGCATTGGTTGATTCTGAGCGTATTCTGACTCAGCTAAGAGCAGAAGGTTATGATATTTCACCTGATTATGCAGGTTCAGACTTGGTCGTGGTAAATACTTGTGGTTTTATTGATTCGGCTGTGGCTGAGTCGCTAGATACCATTGGTGAAGCCTTGAATGAAAACGGTAAAGTGATTGTCACAGGGTGTTTAGGCGCAAGACCTGAAGTGATCATGGAAGCGCATCCACAAGTCTTAGCCATTTCTGGCGCGGCGGCTTATCAAGAAGTGATGACCGCGGTACACCATCATGTTCCAAAACCTCATGATCCTTTCTTTGATCTACTGCCCAATACAGGCATTAAATTAACGCCAAAGCATTATGCTTACCTCAAAATTTCCGAAGGCTGTAACCATAACTGTACCTTCTGTATTATTCCCAGCATGCGTGGTAAGCTGGTGTCTCGTCCCATTGGTGATGTCATGACCGAAGCCAAAAATCTTGCCAATGCAGGCGTGAAAGAACTGTTGGTTGTTTCACAAGATACCAGTGCTTACGGTGTTGATATGAAGCATAAAATGGATTTTTGGGAGGGTCGTCCACTCAAAACAAATATGTATGATCTTGCCTCGGCATTGGGTGATTTGGGAATATGGGTGCGAATGCACTATGTGTATCCTTATCCCAATGTCGATGATATTATTCCACTCATGGCGCAGGGTAAAATTCTGCCTTACTTGGATATTCCTTTTCAGCATGCCAGTCCGCGCATTTTGAAGATGATGAAACGTCCTGGAGGGGTAGATAAACTTTTAGATCGCATTAAAAAATGGCGCGATATTTGTCCTGACATTACGCTTCGTAGCACTTTTATTGTGGGTTTTCCTGGAGAAACAGAAGAAGATTTTGATCTGCTGATGGATTTCCTCGATGAAGCGGAATTAGATCGTGTGGGTTGTTTCCCTTATTCTCCTGTCGATGGTGCTGTTGCCAACACCTTAGCAGAGCAAGTGCCTGATGAGGTTAAGCAAGAGCGTTGGGAAGAGGTGATGGCCTTACAAATGGACATTTCAGAAGAGAAAATGCGTGCGAAAGTCGGCAGTAAAATGACCGTTCTGGTGGATACCATTGGCGAACAAGGTGCGATTGCTCGCTCCTCTGCCGATGCCCCAGAAATTGATGGCACGGTGATCATTCAAAATGGTGCACACTTACCCATCGGGGCGTTCGTGGAAGTCGATATTATTGATGCTAATGAGTATGATTTATTTGCAAAGGTGGGGTGATTCATGAAAAAACTAGGACATATCCTATCGGTTGATGACAATCTGATTTTGCAAGAAATTCATAAAATGCTGTTGATCCCTTTTGCTGAACGCGTTTCTATTGCCATGAGTGGTGCTGAAGCCATTAAAAAGGCTTCTCAGGAAAGGTTTGATTTGATTTTGTTGGATGTGCAAATGCCCGTCATGGATGGCTTAGATACGGCCAGAGCCATACGTGCGCAAGGCATCACCACGCCGATTATTGCCGTAACAGGAAATACCCGTGATGAAGATCGTCACCTGTGTCGAGAGGCAGGGATGAATGGTTATGTGCCAAAACCCTTAGACGAAGTTATGCTGGCGCAAGAAATTAAGCGTTTGTTTTCGTGAGGCTACAAAAGTACTGAGGCTTGATGACTGGGCTTAATGAATAAGATTGATTGTTATTTAGCTGTGCCTTGCTATCTGTATTAAGCGCAATTATGGTAAAATTGGGCTTTGATTTTTCAAGCATGGGCAAACTATGAGCGGTAACTTAGAACGCATTCGCGAAATTCCCTATAACTACACTTCTTTTTCTGATCGTGAAATTGTCGAGCGTCTGTTGGGTAAGACTGCTTGGGAGATGATTGAGCGACTGCGTGAGGGGCGAACGACTGGACGTTCAGCACGAATGCTCTTTGAAGTGTTGGGCGATATTTGGGTCGTCAATCGTAACCCTTATTTGCAAGATGATCTGCTAGAGAATGTGAAACGTCGGCAGAAGCTGGTTTCAGCCATGAATCATCGTTTGGTTCAGGTGGAGCAGAGGCTTAATCACAATGCCTTAGCCGAAGTTCTGTTAGAAAATGTTAAGCAAGCCGTGAAGATGTTTGATGCTCAGTTGGATGAAATGCACGGATTGCGCATTCGTGTGATGTCCACCCTGAGCCAAGTCACGCACAAAGACAATATTGATTTTTCGGGCATTGCCCGCGTCAGCCATGCGACCGATGCGACCGATTGGCGTGTTGAATTACCCTTAGCGGTGATTTCTCCTGACACAGAAGAAGAAGTCTTAGCGATAGTGAAAGGCTGTATCTCGCTTGGGTTGACCATGATTCCTCGAGGTGGCGGTACAGGTTATACAGGCAGTGCGGTTCCCTTAGATCGCAAAGCCATTGTGATCAATACCGAAAAACTCATGTTTTTATCCGATGTTGAGCCGATGATCTTGGCAGGACATAGCGAAAAAACGGCAACGGTTCGCACAGGTGCGGGGGTGGTCACCCGTCGTGTCGCTGAGTTGGCTGAACGTAATGGGTTAATTTTTGCCGTTGACCCAACATCAATTGATGCGTCCACCATTGGTGGTAATATCGCCATGAATGCGGGTGGGAAAAAAGCCGTTCGCTGGGGAACAACGCTCGATAATCTGGTTTCTTGGAAAATGGTTACGCCACGCGGTACTTGGCTAGAGGTGACGCGTCAGCATCATAATCTGGGTAAAATTCACGAGCAAGAAACCGTTGTCTTTCTGGCACAAGAAATCTCTGCTGATGGCAGAACGTCTTTGGGAGATCCAAAACGCATCGAAATGGCTGGCGCGAGTTTCCGTACAGAAGGCTTAGGGAAAGATGTTACGGACAAATTCTTATCAGGCTTGCCTGCTATTCAAAAAGAAGGTTGTGATGGCTTAATCACTTCTGCACGTTTTGTTCTCTATCCTGAAAGTAACCACATTCGCACGCTATGTTTAGAGTTTTTTGGGGCTGATTTGAGTCTGGCTGTCCCTGCCATTGATGAAATTACTCAGTATATGGATGGCATTGCCAAGGATGGTGTTCTGCTCACGGGCTTGGAGCATTTAGATGATCGTTACATCAAAGCCGTGAAGTATGCGACCAAAGCCAATCGTCGTGAACGTCCAAAGATGATTTTGTTGGCAGATATTTCGAGTAACGATGAGTCTGCTTTGTTGGCGGTTTGTGATCGTGTCATTGAGATGGCGAGTCAACGCGGTGCCGAGACCTTTATGGCAACCTCACCAGAGGCGCGTAAGCGTTTTTGGGCAGATCGTTCGCGTACTGCCGCCATTTCTGCCCATACCAATGCCTTTAAAATCAACGAAGACGTAGTCATTCCGATCAAACGCCTCAATGATTATAACCGTGGCATTGAGCGGATGAACATTGAGCAGTCGATTAAAAACAAATTGGCCATGCTGGCGGACATTCAAGCCTTCTTGCAAGATTCTGCTGAGGGCTTGATTAAGGAAGAAAATTTTGCCGATGCGGAAATTCAACAACTCTGGCACAACAAGCAGACAGCCGTTTTGGCATTGATTGCTCAGGTGTCAGCGCGTTGGTCGGGTATTTTGAAACATTTGGACTCACCTATAGGTGATTACCCTGATTTTATTACATACCAAAAAAATGTAATACCGCTTCATGGTATAGAGCATTTAGCTAAGGAATCGTTTTTTGAGCATCTGCTGAAGCGAAATTTTACGATTTCTTATCGCAAAGATGTATTGAAAGAGTTAGAGAGTATTCTTGCTGATCAAGAATACGCTCCTGTCTTAGCACAAATTCAGCAAATTCATGCGCAAAGACGCACCCTACGCTTGTTTGTGGCGACCCATATGCACGCTGGTGATGGCAATGTGCATACCAACATCCCAGTTCACTCTAGCAATTACGAGATGATTCATGAAGCGGAACGCTTGGTGGATCGTATTATGGACTTGGCAAAATCGCTTGGTGGGGTCATTTCTGGTGAGCATGGAATTGGATTGACCAAAATTCAGTATTTAGAAGAGGATAAGTTACAGGCATTTGTTGAGTACAAAAAGAAGGTTGATCCCAATGGTTGGTTTAACCGTGGTAAGCTCATGCCGGGATCTGGATTACAGAATGCCTATACGCCTTCGTTAGAGTTGGTGAAGCAAGAAGCCTTAATTTTAGAGGCTTCGGAACTCGATGCCCTGAACGATGACATTAAAGATTGTTTGCGTTGCGGTAAGTGTAAGCCTGTGTGTCAAACCCATATTCCACGCGCGAATCTGCTCTATTCTCCGCGTAATAAGATTTTGGCAACAGGCATGATGATCGAGGCTTTCCTTTATGAGGAACAGACACGTCGCGGTGTGTCTATTCACCATTTTGATGCGATGAATGATGTCGCGGATCATTGTACAACCTGTCACCATTGTGCCACGCCTTGCCCTGTCAACATTGACTTTGGTGATGTCACCATCAGAATGCGTAAAATTCTGACCGAAAAGGGCAAAAAACGGGTATCTTGGGGGGCAAGAGCGGCTTTCTTATACCTTAACAGTAAGCATCCGCTATCGGTACGCTTGATGCGTAAGGCACTGATTGGTTGGGCTTCAACGGCTCAACAATGGGGGCATAGAATTGCGAAATCCGTAGGTTTATTGGGTAAGGCTGATGCCATTCCGCGATCGACCAATGTGCCTCAGCCAGTGGTTCAGCAGGTGGTGCATTTTGTGCGTAAGCCGTTGAATACGGGAGCCAACAAACCACCAGTACGTGCGTTATTAGGCTTGGAAGATCCAAACTATATCCCCATTATTCGCGACACAACCAAGCTGATCGACAACACGGAAGCGGTATTCTATTTCCCTGGTTGTGGTTCTGAACGCTTGTTCAGTGATATTGGCTTGGCAACCCTTGCAATGTTGTCAGAAGCTGGGGCTCAGACGGTGTTACCACCAGGTTATCTCTGTTGCGGTTATCCGCAAACCGCCGCTGGGAATGCAACAAAAGGGACGCAAATTACGACGGAAAACCGTGCCTTGTTCCATCGTGTCGCCAATACCTTGAATTACTTGGATATTAAAACGGTATTGGTCTCTTGTGGAACTTGCTTGGATCAATTGTTGAAATACGAGTTTGAGCAGATTTTCCCTGGTTGTCGCCTGATGGACATTCATGAGTATTTGATGGAAAAGGGCATTAAATTGCGTCAACCAACAGGGGTTAAGTATTTGTATCATGATCCTTGTCACTCGCCGATTAAGCATTACAACCCAATTAAGGTTGCCTCTGCGTTGATGGCAGATGAAGTCTTAGATTCTGATCGTTGTTGTGGTGAGGCAGGAACACTTGCGGTATCTCGTCCTGACATTTCGACGCAGTTGCGCTTCCGCAAAGAGGAAGAAATTTTACAAGGTGTAAAAGATTTGACAGGTCAAGAGGGTAAGGCTGAGTCTGGTAAAGTCAAGTTGCTCACCGCTTGTCCTGCCTGTCAGCAGGGACTGAATCGTTACGCCGATAGTACAGGCGTTGAAACCGATTATATCGTCGTTGAAATGGCGGCGAATTGGCTGGGTGAGCAGTGGCAAGATCGTTTCATTGAGCAGGTTTTGCAAAATGACGGCGTTGAGAAAGTATTGCTGTAATAACCTATTACTGTAAATGATGGTAATGTCGCAACATAAAATGAGTAACTGAAAGTTTATGAATAAACTGAATAATATCGTTCTTGTCGGGCCGATGGGGGCTGGGAAGTCATCAGTAGGTAAACGCTTGGCGCAGATCTTGGGGTTGCCTTTTGTTGACTCTGATCATGAGATTGAATCCCGTTTGAAAGTAACCATTGCCACCATTTTTGATTTAGAGGGTGAGGAAGGGTTTCGACAAAGAGAATCCGTGGTGATTGCTGATCTGGCAACCAGCCCTGTTAAAAAAGTATTAGCAACGGGGGGCGGTGCGGTGATTCGTCGCGAGAATCGTGAAGTGTTGCAACAAGAGGGTACGGTGATTTATTTGTCATCATCGGTAAAACAATTGGTTGAGCGAACGCGTCATGATACCGTTCGTCCTTTGTTGCAAACAGATAATCCAGAGGAAGTGCTAACGCGTTTGCTAGAAGTTCGTGAACCACTATATATTGAAACGGCAGATGTTGTGATCCAAACAGAGCGTAAATCCATTACAAAAGTGGTTCAGGAGATTTTAACCGCCTTAGCTGAATTGGGCTGGTCTGACGTTAAGGGGGTGAGAGTGTGATACGGAATACAGAAATGCAAACAGAAATGCAAACATTAAGCGTCGCTTTAGAAGATCGTTCTTACCCCATTCACATCGGGCAAGGCTTGTTGAATCGTCCTGAGTTGGTGTTGCCACATATCCCTGCCAAACAGGTGATGATTGTGTCTAATACAACCGTTGCGCCACTCTACATGGAACAGGCGAAAGCCTTGTTTGCGAATACGGGTAAGCAGGTTGCGGAATGTATTTTGCCTGATGGCGAGGTGTATAAAACTTTAGATACTCTCAATATGATCTTTACGGCTTTGTTGGAAGCGCGTTTTGATCGTAAGTGTATGTTGGTTGCCTTGGGTGGCGGTGTCATTGGTGATATGGTCGGTTTTGCGGCGGCTATTTATCAGCGCGGTGTCGATTTTATCCAAATTCCAACCACCTTATTATCTCAGGTTGACTCCTCTGTTGGGGGTAAAACAGGGGTTAATCACGAGTTGGGTAAAAACATGATTGGCGCGTTTCATCAACCTAAGGTTGTGTTGATTGATACCTTAACGCTGAATACCTTACCTGATCGTGAATTGTCTGCTGGGGTTGCGGAAATCATCAAATATGGACTGCTGTGTGATGCGCCTTTCTTTGATTGGTTAGAGCAAAACATGGATGCGTTATTAGCGAGAGAACCAAAGGCGTTAGCTTATGCAATTGCGCGTTCTTGTCAGGATAAAGCGGATATTGTGGCGGCTGATGAAAAAGAGGCAGACATCAGAGCCTTACTGAATTTAGGGCATACTTTTGGTCATGCGATTGAAACGGGTATGGGATATGGCGAATGGCTTCATGGTGAAGCGGTTGGTGCTGGCATGATGATGGCGGGTTACATGAGTCAACTCATGGGCAACATCTCAACAGAAGCGTTAGAACGTATGCGTGTCTTAATCGCGAGAGCAGGATTACCGCTTTATCCACCCGCGCAAATTCAACCTGCTCAGTTTTTAGACATGATGGCAGTGGATAAGAAAGCACAAGCAGGTCATATTCGTTTGGTGCTGTTGCAATCCTTAGGTAAGGCCTATATGACAGGAGATTACGATGCTAGCTTGTTGGATAGAACGCTGGTGGAGTGGAAAGCGGGTTAGCTTTCGTTCATTAATGTTAGCAAGTCAATACAATCATATCAAGTGCCTAGAGTAGAAACTGGATGAAGTCGTTGCTGACAGCGCCAAATTGCGTTTAGATTTTGAAGTCAGATTTTCTGGTTCAGTGTATTAACTCAATAAGGATTATTTACCATGACTTCCTCCCTTATCGAATTAAAAGCC
>CAZLOM010000006.1:0-27573 GCA_964561185.1 uncultured Piscirickettsiaceae bacterium | reverse complement strand
TCATGGCTTGCTGGGTATGTTTTTTTGACACATCCCCGCAAGTCATCATGAGCGAAAATGATTACCCCTGCTGCAATGGCTGCTGTTGTTGATACGGTATTCGCAAGCCTAACACCGCAACAAGCCAGCCAACTGACTGCTGAACAGGTTGATAGCTTAACAGCAGCCCAATTCACTGCATTGGTTGCAGCACCCACAGGTGCAGATGCTGTTGCCAAAATCCCCCCTGCTGCCTTGACCAAACTCGATGCGACACAAGCAGCAGAATTAGATGCCACCACGCTAACGCCAACACAATTGGCAAAAGTACCGCCAGTCGCCTTGGTTGCCTTAGACAATATCGCCGATATTTCAGCAGAGCAGATTAAAACTTTAACAGCCGACCAGATTACTAAATTATCTACTAATACAACGGATTTAAGTGACATTATTGATACTTATGAGGATGTGATCGCCCTTTCTCCTGCTAATATTGCAGTACTCACCAAAGCCGCCATTGCTGACCTAAACACTATGGTTGCAGATTTTTCCGCAGCACAGTGGAAATATGTTTCAGCAACGGATGTTATTTCAGGTACAAATAGTCCTGCTATCACAGGTATCACTGCTGCGGCAGTTGCAGTAATGGATGCCGCTGATGCCGCTGCATTAACCTACAATCAACTCAATGCTCTAGCCGCAGACAGCACAGCTAAAACAACCGTTTTTCAAGCATTGGATGTGAGCAGTATTAAAGCAGGAACGCTCAACAATATGACTAAAACTGCCTTAAATGCCTTTACAGATGCTCAAGAAGCACAAATTACCCTTGTGGGCGTTTCAACGCTTAAGCAAGGATATATTAATGATGCTAGTGGTGCGTAAATAGCGGTCATCTCCTAAGTCTTTCTCCCCCGAGGGAGAAGGGCTTATGTCATCCATCTGCACAGCAGTTCCTTTAATGATACTAAGGGGCAGTGATGGCTCCTTAATATCTATAGTCAACTAAGAGAGAGTATAACAACAATGGATATTTCAAACTACGACGCAACACTCGTTAAAAAATTATCACTAAACGATGTTAGAGACATTGATTTCAGCCTAACAGGTCCTGGAAATGCCATGACCAGTCCCCAGACACTATATGCACTATCAGCAGCACAGATACAGGTACTTAGCCCAAAACAATTATCAGATCTATCTGCGTTGTATAAATCTCTGAGCTCTGTAATGCCTCAAGGGCAAATTAGTGCTATTTCAACTGCGCAGATTCAAACAGCCGCAACTGTTGACTCTTTTGATGACTATCTTCTCAACCGTATGTCTAAAACACAATTATCAGCCTTTACTGCTTTTAGCGGAGGGAATGATAGCGCACTGCTTGCAAAACTTAAGCCTACAACATTGTCTGCGTTTAGTCCAACAGCACTCAGTACCATTGATGCTACTGAAGCAACAGCGTTAACCATTGAACAGGTGAAAGCATTACAACCAGCCCAGCTAGCATTGTTGTCAGATGCGGTGATTGCGGCGCTAGGCTCTAGCACATCAAATCACGCAAATGTAATTAAATCACTAACAACAGCACAAATAAACGCACTCAGTGATAGCGCGTTAATTGCTGAGATAGCAAACCTAACCAATACTCAATTGAAAGGATTGGATGCCTCTAGCCTAAATGCAAATAATGGCTCGAATAGCTTTACCTCTCTGCTCTCTGCCAGCCAAGCGCAACAATTAACAGGCTCTCAGATACAACAACTTACGGGTTCAAGCCTTCAAGATATTCAAGCAAACCTTATGCCAAAACAGATCAAAGCCATTACCAAAGATCAGCTGAATGATGCTAGCTTTACACCTTCTGCCACGTTGATCACCTCAGGACTGACTAAAGCACAGATACAACAACTAGATCAAACAAAACTAGCAGCAGTGATTGCTAACTTTGGTGCAGAAGAAATTGGTTGGCTCAGTAAAACACAAATCAGTAACTTGACAGACGCTGCGATTGCAAACATTCCAACTTCTGCGATTGTTGGCTTAACGGCGGCACAACTGCAATCAATGAGCGAAGGACAGTTACAAGCTTTTACAGCGGCTCAGGTAAAGGAAATGACGGTTGGTCAGTTTTCTGGATTAAATACGGAGCAACAAAAGGATTTATTTACAGGTATAGATCATTTAAGCGTTAAAAATGTGGGTTATATTAAACCTGAGGTGATTGCCAACATGAATCCAGCAACATTCAACAATATCCCTAGTGATATTATGAAAGGGTTTACTGGTCCCCAAATTGCCGCAATTACGCCAGAGCAGTTTGCGAATATCACTGCTGCTGATATTGTCAATATTGACTCAGCAGATATGAAATATATTACTGAAGCACAGATTGATGTCTTCACCAACGCGCAATTGTTCGCCTTAAGCAAAACCCAAATCCAAAACTTGCCAACCAAGATTGTTGCTTTATTAACGACAGAGCAGGTGTCTGGAGCAACACCAATGGATGTGAGCAAGTTCACATCAACGCAAATTAAATCACTATCTACTGATGTCATTGGAAACCTAGATATTACGCAAACACCTCAACTCACAGCAGATCAAGTGTTGCAATTTAGCAAGGATCAGTGGTTTGCTTTAGGTAATAAGGTTGCTCAGTTATCTGATGCCGCCATTAAGGGGCTAGGTTTTTCTCAAGTTACTAATATGTCATCGGATCAGTTTGCAAAATTATTGACTAATACTAACTTTCAAATTTCTGATCTTTCTGTTTCAGCCGTACAAGCCATGGATGCAGAAAAATGGGATCAGATGACTTACGACTTGATCGATGGATTGAGTGCGATGCAAATCAAAAATCTTAGCATTAATGCTATTAGTGCGTTTGATAAATTTGATGCATCTCTGTTGAGTGGAACACAAACTAAGGCACTCACCGCTACCCAACTGAATGCCATGGCGTTGAATGCCAAGGAAGCCTTTCAGTCTTTAGGGCATGATGGCTCAGGAACAGCACTTAACGTCTACACAGCGACAACTGGTGATGATTTAGGTGAAGCAGGCATTAATATTACTACCTTTTTTAACGTTTCTATACTCAAGCAATTAGGCTCTGAAACACTGAAAGCCTTTGCTGATAATCAAGAAACCGCCTTCTATACAGGAACACCGAGCATTAACGGCACAGCTGTTACAAATACAGGTACGGCGGCGCTGGACATTATTAACCAGTTTATCACCACACAACAAGTTTATCTCGTTGGGGTAAGTAGTGGTGGTGTTGAAACAGCAATTACGGGGTTGTAATTTTACATTACACAGCAACCAAGCGACCTAGGAGGTGATACCATACCTAGGTCGCCTTAATAGCAACGCTAAAAAGAGGGCTAATATTATGGCAATTGATGCTACAAATCTCATTGGTAATATTTATGGTGGTAACTACAGCAATACTAATCATTACAGTTACACCTTTACAGCAACCCAATCGATTACCCCAATCAGTTTTTTATTTCGTAATGATCCAAGCTTTTTTAATTTTGATAATGCCAGTATTACCAGTGGCGGAGCTAATTTATTCACCAATGGTTCATTTTCGTCGGGAGGAATGCCTCCTTTGGGATGGAAAAAGGTCGGCACAGATGTATTGAGACATGCTGGTATAGTTGAAAACCAATCATGGTACGATGGTTCTGTAGATGGTTTTAGTGGTATTTCGCAAAATATCAATACAGTAATTGGTGCATCGTATACCATCGAGTTTGATTTGTCAGGATACTGGACTGGTTTAGAAGCAACCAGCGTGCTACGAGTACCAGAAGGAGGTCCAGATGTCACACAGGTGTTGGTATATGCGGGATGTTTGCCTGCGGGTCTGGTGATTGGTAGTTTGCCTGTTTTACAAGATGAAAACATCTACTATACAGGTGACACGCCAGATGATAATACTTATAATGGTGATACACCAGCCAATGATACTTTTACCACAGCCACGGGCTCTTTAGATGGCAGTGACGCTGATGGTGATACCATCGTCTATGACATTACAGGCGGAACAACCTCAGCAGATGGTTTAACGGTATCCATTGTTGGAACATATGGCACCCTAACCGTTACCAAAGCAACAGGGGCATACACCTACGATCCAAATGATGCCACAGTCAATGCACTCAATGAAGGTACCTATTATGACACCTTTAACAGCGTAGTTGCAACAGATGCCGTGTGTGCTAATCAATCTTCAGTAACAAAAACACTTAAAGTGACTATTGCTGGTGTTAATGAAACGGTACCAGTAGTATTACCCCCAGACACCTGCTCTCAAAATACGCAACCTGTAGACCCTGATAATACCATTTATACAGCAAGCCAACTGATTAAACTATCAGCATCTCAAATTAAGTCAATGCAACCTGGTGCGTTGATTAATGCCGTGTCGCAGTTTCAAGATCATGGCATAGAAATGTCTCCTAATCAGATCAAAGCGATTACCGTCAATCAAATTAAGTCAATAGCAACAGCGAATAATTTTACGGCTTATCAATTAAATAATATGACTAAAAACCAACTCTCAGCATTTATTCACATTGGTTGTGACCAAAATGATGGCATATTATTAGCAAAACTAAAACCTGTGACACTGGCTTCTTTTAGTTTAGATACGATTAGTAGCATTCATCAAAATGAAGCTCCTTATCTCACAATTGAGCAAGTTAAAGCACTCTCCCCTGCTCAGATAGGTGTGCTTTCTGATACTTCTGTTTCAGTGATGGCAACAAATACAACAAATCATGCTAGCGTTATCAAATCTCTTACGCCATCACAAATTAACGCACTAAGCAATGACAGGATTCTTGCTGAAAGCGTTTATTTTACCAACGCACAAATTAAAGGTTTGAGTTCTGAAAACTTAAATGGCCCAGGCGTTATTAACGTATTATCTGGACTAAATCAATCAGACCCGATCAAGCAACTCACCAACACGCAAGTACAACAACTTACGGGTGCTAATCTTAATACAGCACAAACCAAACTATCAGCCAGCCAAATCAAAGCGATCACCAAGGATCAGTTGAACGATGCTAACTTTACACCCTCAATGAATCTGATTACTAAGGGACTAACCAAAGCACAAATTCAAACATTTTCGCCAACAAAACTAGAAGCAATTATTAGTAACTTTGGTGCAGAAGAAATGAGTTGGTTAAGCAATGATCAAGTAAAAAACTTGACAAATTCAGCAATACAAAGCATTCCTCAAAATGCTATATCAGGCATTAGTGCTAATCAACTTAGTCTTATGAATGACAAACAACTACAAGCATTTTCTGCCAATCAGGCTCAACAGATCACACCAGTACAGTTTAGTAAACTGACACTAGAGCAACAGAAAGATTTATTTGAATCTACTGATCATTTAAGTATCACTAATATTGCTAGCATTAAACCTACGGTTATTGCTAACATGACAGCCTCCAGCTTTGCCTCTTTTCAACCAAATATCGTAGAAAGCTTTTCCGCCGTTCAAATTTCAAGCATTACTCCAGAGCAATTTCATCAAATATCAACGACGGATATCGCCAAAATTTCAGCAGTTAATATGAAATATCTGACATCAGATCAGGTTGATGTCTTGACAAACGCCCAAATGGTTGCACTAACAAAAACTCAAGTACAAAACTTACCAACTAACATCGTTTCTTTGTTAACCAATGAGCAGATTTCTGGCACAACTAAAATGGATGTTAGTAAATTTACACCAGCTCAAATCAAAGCATTATCCACCGATGTTATTGGTAATTTAGCTACAACCCAAGCCGCCCAACTGACAGCTGATCAAGCACTGGCTTTTACAAAAGACCAATGGTTTGCATTAGGGGATAAGGTTAATCAGCTATCTGATGCGGCAATTAAAGGGCTAGGTTCTTTCCAAATTTTAAGTATATCAGATGATCAGTTTGGTAAACTGCTAACCAATGCTAACTTTAATATCTCCGATCTCTCGATCTCAGCCGTGCAAGCCATAGATGCTGAAAAGTGGGATGAGATGACCTACGATTTGATTGATGGACTTAGTGCCATGCAAATCAAAAATCTTAGCATTAATGCGATAAGTGCTTTTGATAAGTTTGATGCCGCTCTGCTGAGTGGCACACAAACCAAAGCACTCACAGATACCCAGCTGAATGCCATGGCATTGAATGCTAAGGAAGCCTTTCAGTCCTTAGGGCATAATGGCTCAGGCACAGCACTTAACGTCTATACAGACACAGTAACTACCGATGATTTAGGTACAGCAAACGTTAGTATCACCAACTTCTTTAACGTTTCTGTACTCAGGCAATTAAGTTCTGAAACCATGAAAGCCTTTGCCGATAATCAGGAAACCGCCTTCTATACAGGAACACCGAGTATTAACGGCACAGCGGTTACAGACACTGGCACAGCCTCTGCCAATAGCATTACTCAGTTTTCAGCGGCACAACAGGTTTATCTTGTTGGGGTAAATAGTGGTGGCACTGAAACAGCCATTACTGGGTTGTAATTAACTTTTACATTGCACCACAACAAAGCGACCTAGGCGATACCCCATACCTAGGTTGCCAGTGAATAGGTTCGAAATAAGTGTTCACATTAACAAGGGTTATCTAAGCCTAACGCCCCTTCTCCTCCCTAGCCTGTTGGATCATCTGCTGTGCATGACGCTGTGTGGTGTCGTCTTGTTTTCCCGTACCGATCATACGGGCGAGTTCGTTCACACGACCTACGTCATCAAGCACGGTAATCTGGGTTTGGGTTTGCTCATCAATCACTGATTTGGCAATATGCCAATGCTGATCACCGTATGCCGCGACCTGTGCCTGATGTGTGATACACAGCACCTGCTTGCTTTGCGCCAAGCGTGATAACTTCTGCCCAATGGCAGAGGCTACCCCACCACCAACGCCAACGTCAATTTCATCAAACACCAACACAGGCAAGGAAATTTGCGTTGCCACACAAACCTCTATCGCCAAACTGATCCGCGACAACTCACCACCAGAAGCAACTTTCACCATCGGATGCAACCCCTGCCCCACATTGGCTGAAAACAAAATATCAGCCGACTCATTGCCAAATGGCTGTGGTGCAGACTGAGGCGTGAGTTGCCATTGCAATTGACTGTGTGGCATCCCCAATTGCTCAAGTTCTGCAATCACTTCCGCGCTGAGTTTTGGACTCGCGGTTTGACGGGCGAGTGACAGTTGACTTGCCACCTGCTGATAGGCTTGCAGACACTGCGCAATCCTTGCGTCCATCTCTTCCAAACGCTGATCAGACTGTTCCAAATCCTCCTGATCTGCCTGTAACTGCTCGACCTTTTGCCATAATGACTCAGGGGCAAGCAGGTATTTTTTTGCCATCTGGTGATAAGTTTGTAGCCGATGATCCATCTCCGCTAAACGCTGATCATCACTCACTGAACCACGCGCCAAGTGACGCAACCCCTGATACAAATCACTTAACTCAGCTAAGGCACTCTGTCCTTGCTTCATCAACTCACTGATGTGAGCATCAAACCGTTCAATTTTCGCCAGATGATACAACAGATGGTTCAACTGACTGATGGCAGAATCATCGGCATCATTGAGCAGGCTTTGTGCTTGCGTGAGCGCGTGACCGATTTCTTGCGCGTGCGCCAAACGGTGATGTTCCTGACTGATCTGCTCATACTCACCCTCAACAAAATTAAACGGCACTAATTCTTGCAGTTGAAACCGCAATAAGGCTTGCTTTTCCGCTTGTTGTGCCACACGCGCCAACAAGGTTTGCTTATCCTCAACCGCTTGATGCCACTGCTTATAAGCCTGCTTGACCTGTTTGACCTGATCACCCAATTGTGCCCAATTGTCCAACAAGGCTAACTGCTGTGCGGATTTTAATAAGGCATGATGCTCATGCTGACTGTGTAACTCGACCAACATTTCTGCCAACTGACGCAATTGTGTTAGGGTAACGGCAGAACCGTTAATATAGGCTTTGGTTTTGCCGTCAGCATGAATCACCCGTCGAATCAAACAGTGATCTTCTTCCTCTGAGGTCAACTCATGATCCAGCAACCAAGCCTTAGCATTGGCAAGTTGTTGTATCTGAAAAGAGGCACTCACCTCGGCTTTATCGGCATTAGGGCGCACCCAAAAAGACTGGGCTTTATCCCCCAATACAGCACCCAAGGCATCCAACAACAAGGACTTACCTGCCCCTGTCTCACCTGTTAATATGGTCAATCCTGCGGTCAAGGTAAGTTCCGCCTGAGAAACCAACACAAAGTTTTTGATTAACAACTGTTCAAGCATTTAGCGTTTTATTCCATGAATGAAGGTTTATAACAACAGTGATAACGACCTTGATAACAACAACTAAGGCAACTGAATGACAAAAAAATCATTCTTGCACACAGAGCGCACCAGCGAAAATTATAACTTCTCACCCCAATGCAGTTTATCTCTGAGCATGAGAAAATGATCATGCGGCTTGGGATGAACCATCAACACCGCATGGCTATGACGTTCCACAAAAATAACATCACTCGGCTCTAAATCCAGACGAACATGACCATCACAGGTGATTTGTGCAGGCTGATTTCTCTGCTCATTGGAGTGAATCTCGATTTGGCTGGTACTGGCGACGACAATCGGACGGTTGCTCATTGAGTGAGGATTGATCGACACCAAGGCAATCGCCTCTAACGAAGGTTGCAAAATAGGTCCGCCAGCGGAAAGCGCGTAAGCGGTTGATCCCGTTGGTGTAGAAATAATAAAGCCATCAGAGTGTTGTGACAGCACAAACTTATGATCAATTTTAACTTCAAACTCAATCATATGCGCCATGTCAATTTTATGCAAGATCACGTCATTTAAGGCAATTTGATCATACAATATTTGTCCTTTACGCTCCACACGTACCCGCAATAACAGACGTTGCTCGGTTTCAAACTGACCATGCAGAACCGCCAACACCAACTCTTCCATTTGCGACGCAGGAATATCGGTCAAAAAGCCCAAACGACCAAGGTTAATGCCCAAGATCGGTCTTTGCCAATTAACGATGCTACGCGCTCCCTCTAAAAAGGTGCCATCGCCCCCAACGACAATGACCAAATCAACGGCTTGCGCTAACAAATGTCGCGGTAACATCGGCGGATGTTCAGCCGTCGGCTCAGGTAAATACGCCTTGGCACTTTCCTCATCGAGCTGAACGCTACACCCTTGTTTGCGTAACACCTGCACCAACAACTGAACCATCTGCCACGCGGCAGGCGAGTGACGTTTACAAATAATACCAATTCGTGAAAAGTGCATACTATGATCTCTACTATGATCTCTTTGAGAAAAACAAGGGGTTATTATTCATTGCACTTGCAATCGCATCTGCTGGTTAATCACTGCTTCGTCCAATCGCGCGATACACAAACCCCATCTTTCCAAGCTGTTCAGGGTCGAAGATATTGCGTCCATCAAAAATCACAGGGTCAATTAACAGCTGTTTGAGACGCTCAAAATCAGGGTTCCAATACCGCTTCCATTCTGTCATGATCAACAGGGCTTGACTGGCATCGCAGGCTTGATAAGGATCTTCACAATAGATCAACTGAGGGTGACTAGCGTAATGCTTGGCTAAGGCTGATAAAGCCTTCGGGTCATGAACCTTGAGGGTTACGCCCTGCGCTAATAAAGCATCAATCAAACGCAAACTTGAGGCTTCCGCAATCGTGGCAGTTTCAGGCTTATAAGAAACGCCCCACAAAGCAAAAACTTTACCCTTCAATTCGGTACGATAATACTGCCATAGCTTGCTAAACAACACCTCTTGCTGACGACGATTGACCTCTAATGCCGCTGGAAGCAATTGTGCCTTCTGACCATAATGGGTAAAGGTATCCACCACCGCCTCAAGGTCTGCCATAAAATTAGGACCTCCAAATCCAGCCCCTGGGTAAAGATAGTTAAACCCGATGCGCGGATCCGTGCCAATACCCTGACGCACCTGCTCTATGTCCACATCCAGACGATCTGCCAGATTGGCAAACTCATTCATGGCTGAAACACGCAAGGCTAACAGGGTGTTAATGGCGTATTTGGTCAACTCAGCCGCTGATGGCGACATTACCAACAACATATCACGGGCGCGGTTATAGGGCCGCAGGAGATCACGCATCATGGCAATCGCCCAATCCTCATTCGCTCCAATAATGATACGATCAGGACGGGTGAACTGGGTCATTGCCGCCCCTTCCGACATAAACTCAGGCCAGACCACCACCCCTGCCGACGAGTCAGCCAAACGCAAAACTTGTTGATACAACTGCGCCCGACCCACACCATGCACAATTTGTGTTACCAGCACAGCTTGATGCTTGAGCAGTGGTGCCAGTAACTCCACCAGTTGCAGTGCGGCATTGGCTTTGCTGGCAATAAAACTGAGAACATGAATTTCATCTTGCGCCCCCTCTGCTAACTGATCAGCGGTTGCCCAATGTAATTGCCCTGTCAACAATTGTTGGGACATCACCTCAAACAATCCTGACTGCTTACGCGCGGTATCTTGCCACACCCATTCAGCAGGCGCGTCTAAAGGCAATATGGTCACTTGATTGCCATTACCCGCCAAACTTGCCGCTGTCACCAAAGCGGGATAGTCATGACCATAAATACGAATTTTCATGCCACACCTGCCTGTTGAATGGTCTGCAAAATGGCCTCTGTCGCGCCATCAAATCTCGATTGCTGATTTCCCTGCAAGCCTGCCAAGGTACGCAGTGCAATCTGTTTACCCAACTCTACGCCCCACTGATCAAAAGGATTGATACACCAAATCACCGCTTCCACAAAGGTTTGATGTTCATAAAGCGCGATCAAAGCACCAAGAGTTTTAGGCGTTAATTCATCAAGTAAAATGGTCGTGCTTGGCTGATTGCCTGCATAATGCTTATGCGGATGATCAGGCGGTATTGCCAAAGCTGAATCGCCTAACATCAACACACTCGACTGTGCCAATAAATTGGCTAAGGCTAACTGATGCTGATAGTGCAATGCTGATCGTGTTGCAGGGTCAGGTTCTTGCTCAATGTCGGGACGAGAAATGGGCACGATAAAATCAGCCGACACACGCTCAGTACCTTGATGCAGGAGTTGATAAAAGGCGTGTTGCGCATTAGGCCCAACCTCACCCCACACAATCGGACAGGTCGCATAATCCAGAGGATGACCCTCGTGATCCACGCTTTTCCCATTGGACTCCATGATCAACTGAGTTAAATAAGCTGGGAGTAAGGCAAGGCGTGCGTCGTAGGGTAAAATGGCCTTGGCATGAATGTCTAAGAAATTACGATTCCACACAGTTGTCAGTGCCAAGCGTACAGGAATATTGCTTTCCCACGGCTGTTCAGCAAAATGCGTATCCATTTCTGCCGCACCAGCCAACATTTGACGAAACGCAGACATGCCCAAGGCAACAGCCACCGTAAAACCAATGACTGACCATAAAGAATAGCGACCGCCCACCCAATCCCAAAAATATAACTGATGATCGGGATGAATGCCCCACTCGGTCATTTTATGGGCATTAGCAGAGACACCGATAAAGTGTTGTTTTAATGCCAATTCGCGCGTTGCACCATGAGCAATTAACCATTCTAAGGCGGTTTGTGCGTTGGCAAGCGTATCAATGGTGGTAAAGGTTTTGCTGGCAAAGACAAACAGCGTGGTTTGTGGGTCTAACTCAGCCAACAAACTCGCCGTCCTCGCCCCGTCCATACTGGAAAGATAATGCACCCCAACAGGAGACTCCTGCACTAAGGCACTGACCATCAGGTGAGGCCCTAAGTCTGAACCCCCAACGCCCATATTGACCACATCCGTAATCGGTAATCCTGTAAATCCACGCCACTGCCCTGCTCGAATTTTATTAACCAACGCCTCCATGCGTGCCAACTGAAGCTGAACCTGAGGATAAACAGGCGCACCGTCCACACACAAGCCTGTATCTTTCTGCGCCCGCAAAGCGGTGTGCAGTGCCGCCCGACCTTCGGTGTGATTGACTTGCTCCCCCGACAACAAACGCTGAATCTGCGCTCGCACCTTCTGTTGATCGGCTAAGGCATATAAGGCTTGCCAAGTTTCGGGCAGAATGCGTTGACGAGACAGGTTAACGGTTAGTCCAGCGGAAGATAATTGATCGCGTTGACCACGCTCAGGGTCTTGCACAAACATCTCTTTAAGGGGTAACTGACCAAAAGTTTTAGACTGTTCTGTTAAAACTTGCCATGCAGTGGTTTGAATTAAAGGAATCATGGTCTTGACACTTGTTGCGCTAATAATGCTTGAAAATCCTTCCCCAACACAGGATGACGACTGGCATAAACCATGGTTGCTTTGAGATAGCCTAATTTATCGCCACAATCGTGTACTTCCCCATCAAAAACAGTGGCACGCATGGTTTCATGCGCCAACAGGCTGTGCATGGCATCGGTGAGCTGAATCTCACCACCAACGCCTCGCTGAGTCTGTGCCAACTCTTTGAAAATAGCAGGCGTAAAGAGATAACGCCCGAGCACGGCAAGACGCGAGGGTGCTTGCTCAGGAGAGGGTTTTTCCACCAAAGATTGAATTTCATGCGCGGCATTAACCCCTGCAATACCATACTTATGGACTTCTGAGTCAGGCACTTCTTGTAGCGAAATCACACTCTGCTGATGCTGATCAAAATCAGCAACCAGCTGTGCGGTGGCGTTGGTCTGCGCGTGATAACACAAGACATCTGGTAGCAGTACCACAAAAGGATTGTTCTGTACCACGGGTTGTGCACAAGCCACGGCATGCCCTAGCCCCAATGCCTTACCCTGACGCACCGACACAATTCGCATACCTTTTGGTAAGGTCGAACGCGCCACCTCAAGCAAGACTTGCTTCTGACGTGCTTCTAATTCTGCCTCTAATTCATATTGGCTGTCAAAATGGTTCTCCAATGCCGATTTGGCGGCATGCGTAATCAACACAAGCGTTTCAATGCCTGCCTCAGCGGCTTCTTCGACCACATACTGAATGAGCGGTTTATCTACCAGAGGAATCAACTCTTTAGGAATGGCTTTGGTAGCAGGCAAGAATCTTGTGCCTAAGCCTGCAGCGGGCACAACAGCAAATTTAACACTCATGATTTTACTCTTTTGCGATTAAAGACAAATAAGAATTAGGGGGAGGATCAGCTTTCTAATCCATTGGGATTGTTGGCTTGCCAATGCCATGCCGAAGCACACATATCGCTTAATGAGCGTGTGGCTCGCCATCCCAATAACCGCTCGGCAAGACTGACATCAGCATACACCTGAGCAACATCGCCCGCCCGTCGCGCAACCACCTGATAAGGAATCGAACGACCGCTCGCAGACTCAAAAGTTTTGATCATGTCAAGAACAGAATAACCTTGCCCCGTTCCTAGATTAATGGCAGTGACCTGATCAACCGTGTCGGTGCGTGCCAACAGATTCAGTGAGGCGAGATGCCCTTCCGCCAAGTCAAGCACGTGTATGTAATCACGCACCCCTGTGCCATCTGGGGTTGGATAATCTCCCCCAAAGACGGACACCTGTGGCAATCGACCGACGGCAACCTGTGAAACATAAGGCATGAGATTGTTCGGCGTTCCGTTTGGGTCTTCACCAATCAAACCAGATTCGTGTGCGCCAACAGGATTAAAATAGCGCAACAAATGGATTTTCCACCCTGCTTCACTCTTGCCAAGATCACGAAGCATCTCTTCAATGACCAACTTGGTGCGTCCATATGGATTGGTGGCGGATAAGGGAGCAGATTCTGAGACTGGAACGCTGGCAGGATCACCATAAACCGTGGCAGAAGAACTAAAGACGAGGGTTCTCACATCGGCTGAACGCATGACGTTGAGCAGAACAAGCGTGCCATGAACATTGTTGTCGTAATAACTTAATGGATCAGCAACCGACTCGCCAACCGCTTTTAAGCCTGCAAAATGCACCACCGCCGTAATGTCATGCTCGCTAAAAATACGCGCTAAACTGTCATGATTGCGAATATCCGTCAAGACAAACTCAGGAGCCTCGCCAGTAATTTGCTCGATACGATCTAAAACCGCTGGTTTACTGTTGGCTAAATTATCAGCAATCACCACGTGATGCCCTGCTTTCTGCAAGGCAATCACCGTATGTGCGCCAATATATCCTGTGCCACCCGTGACTAAAATGCTCATACCAATACCTCCTGCTATGATGGCATTAGTATAGCGAGTTTAGGCTTGATTGTCGCCCTCAGTGGCGTGTTTTTCGTTGGCAAGTTTCATCAGGCGTGCTAACTCACCTTGCACGTGCAATTCTAACGAAATGTCACAACCACCCACTAACTCACCGTCAATGTAGATTTGTGGGAAGGTTGGCCAGTCAGCATAGAGCGGTAGGTGTTGAAAAATATCTTGATCTGCCAACACATTGACAAACGCAAAACGCTCACCTGTGTCAATTAAGGCTTGCACTGCTCGTGATGAATAACCACAAGAAGGCATATTAGGCGTGCCCTTCATGTAGATCACCACAGGATTACCTTTTACTTGCTGGTCAATTTTGGCTAAGGTTTCTTCTTGTGTCATAACAGACTCCTTGAGTAAAACAATAAATGAGAAAAACAGCTAACAACAGCCAACCAGATCATCAATCTGCCAATCTGCATGATGTCATAATAGTTGACCTATTTAGTCAGGATTATAGCATAAGTTTTAAGCGTGACTCGCTAAAGAAGCAAAACGCCAGCGATCAGCTGGCGTTTATAGGAAAGATAAGCAAGATTCATCAATCCTTGCTGTTGATTAGTTCTTAGTCTTATCAACAATTTTATTCGCGTGAATCCACGGCATCATGCTACGCAACTGCTCACCAACCACTTCGATTGGGTGTGCCGCGTTCAAACGACGACGCGCTGTCATTGAAGGATAGTTCAATTGACCTTCAGACAAGAACATCTTCGCATACTCACCATTTTGAATACGCTTCAAGGCATTACGCATGGCTTCACGTGATTCAGCGTTGATCACTTCAGGACCAGTCACATACTCACCATACTCAGCGTTGTTAGAAATTGAGTAGTTCATGTTAGCGATACCGCCTTCATACATCAAGTCAACGATCAATTTCAACTCATGCAAACACTCAAAGTAAGCCATTTCTGCTGGATAACCTGCTTCTGTTAAGGTCTCGAAGCCCATTTTCACCAACTCAACCGCGCCACCACACAATACCGCCTGTTCACCGAACAAGTCAGTTTCTGTTTCGTCTTTGAAGGTTGTTTCAATAATACCTGTACGACCACCGCCAACCGCAGAAGCATATGATAAAGCTTTCGCTTTAGCTGTACCCGTTGCATCTTGGTAAATCGCGATCAAATCAGGAATACCACCACCCTTTACAAACTCGCTACGAACGGTATGACCCGGTGCTTTTGGTGCAACAAGGATAACGTCTTGATCAGCAGGAGGAACGATTTGATTGTAATGCACGTTAAAACCGTGAGCAAAAGCCAGCGTAGCACCTTTCTTCATGTTTGGTGCAATACGATCACGATACAATTCGCCTTGTGACTCATCAGGTGCCAAAATCATCACCAAATCAGCAGACTTAACAGCATCTTCAATGCTTGCTGTTTTTAAGCCTGCATTCTTAGCCTTAGCTTCTGACGCTGAACCTGCACGTAAGCCAATGGTAACATCCACACCAGAATCTTTAAGGTTCAAGGCATGCGCATGACCTTGTGAGCCGTAACCAATAATGGTTACTTTCATGTTACGAATAATCGACAGATCACAATCTTTATCATAATAAACTTGCATATTGTTCTCCCAAACAATCAATAAAAAATAACAATAAACCACAACTGAAATTAAATTTGTAACCGCTTTTCACCACGCATAATACCCAACGCACCTGATCGAACGGTTTCAAGCGTTAAGGCAGGATCAATCGCCGCCACAAAAGCGTCAACCTTAGCACGATCACCGACAACCTGAATGGTATAGGTTGTTGGCGTAACATCGACAATTGATGCGCGGAAAATATCGACCAAGCGTTTGATTTCTTCGCGATTGGTACCTGCCGCCATCACTTTTAACAAGAGTAGCTCGCGCTCAATATGATCACCATTGGTGAGATCCACCACCTTAACCACGTCTATCAATCGATTCAAATGTTTGACGATTTGTTCAATTTGATGATCAGAACCCTGTGTGACCAGCGTCAAGCGCGATAGGGTTTCATCTTCTGTTGGCGCGACGGTCAATTCTTGAATGTTGTAACCACGTGCCGAAAACAAGCCCGCCACACGCGACAAAGCACCTGATTCATTCTCAATCAGCATGGAAATAATATGACGCATTCCCTGCTCCTTACACCAAAATCATTTCATTTTGCCCTGCACCAGCAGGAATCATTGGATAGACATTTTCTGTGTGATCTGTGCGAATATCAAAGAACACCAAACGATCTTTCATGGCAAAGCCCTCAGCCATCTTAGCTTCTAACTCTGCTGGATCGGTAATCAAAATACCCACATGACCATATGACTCCGCCAACTTCACAAAATCTGGCAAAGACTCCATATAAGACATAGAATAACGGCGATCATAGAAAAACTCTTGCCACTGGCGTACCATGCCCAAAAAGCCGTTATTCAAACACACGATTTTCACAGGCAAGCCGTACTGCAAACAAGTTGACAATTCCTGAATGTTCATTTGGATACTGCCCTCACCTGTAACGCAAGCAACCGTCGCCTCAGGGAAAGCCATCTGAGCACCCATGGCATAAGGAAGACCAACCCCCATTGTGCCTAAACCACCCGAATTAATCCAACGACGCGGCTCATCAAAGCCATAGTACTGCGCCGCCCACATCTGGTGTTGTCCAACGTCAGATGATACATATGCATCACCTTTGGTGATTTTATGCAAGGTTTCAATCACCGATTGAGGCTTGATCACTTTGGTAGAAGGTTGATATTTCAAACACTCAATGCCGCGCCATTCATTAATTTGTTTCCACCATGCCGTCAAAGACTCAGCATCTGGGGTACGCTTATCCCCTGCCAACAAGTCATTCATGTCCTTGAGCACTTGATCCACTGGCCCAACAATCGGCACATCAACCTTAACGTTTTTAGAAATACTGGCTGGATCAATATCAACATGAACCACTTTAGCGGTAGGACAGAATTTGGCAATGTTACCTGTTACACGATCATCAAAACGGGCACCAATCGCAATAAGCACATCACAATGGTGCATTGCCATATTGGCTTCGTAAGTACCGTGCATCCCCAACATCCCCACAAACTGCTTATCTGACGAAGGATAAGCCCCTAAGCCCATTAGGGTGCTGGTAATGGGATAACCTAACTTACGCACAAAATCCCGTAACTCATGAGAGGCATTACCTAAGATAACACCACCACCTGTATAAATCATCGGACGTTCAGCTGAAAGAATCAAATCAACCGCTTTGCGCATCTGCCCCGTATGTCCCTTAGTGACCACACTATAAGAACGCAAATCAACGGATTCAGGATAATGATAATCCGTTTTAGCATTTTGAACGTCTTTCGGAATATCAACCAATACAGGACCAGGGCGACCCGTTGTTGCCAGATGGAAAGCCTTCTTCAGCGTATCGGCTAGGTTATTGACATCGCGCACTAAGAAGTTATGCTTCACAATTGGACGCGTAATCCCAACGGTGTCCACTTCTTGGAAAGCATCTAAGCCAATAAGACTGGTTGGCACTTGCCCCGTCAACACCACCATGGGAATCGAATCCATGTAGGCTGTCGCAATGCCTGTCACTGCATTGGTTGCACCAGGTCCAGAAGTGACTAAGACAACGCCAGGTTTACCCGTGACACGTGCGTAAGCATCTGCGGCATGCGTAGCCGCCTGCTCATGACGTACTAAGATATGTCTTAGCTTGTCCGCATCTGTATCAATAGCATCATAAATTGGCAGAACCGCACCTCCAGGATAACCCCAAAGATACTCAACACCTTCGTCCTCTAAAAATTTAATGAGGACCTGAGCACCCGTCAATTCCACTTGCCCGACTCCTTGTTCTATTAGCGACATCAATCAGCAGTAGCCATACAAAATAAAAGTGAATCATTATACCGTTAAAAGTGCTACCTGACTAGCAGGATTGGCAGAAATCAACCACACAATTAACGCTAACAATTCCTACCATTTTGGTAGGATATAATCCACTTGTCAAGACAGATGATCACTTTTAGCACAAAAAAGACACTTCCTTATCTATTTAAGCAAATACTGACGATAATAACGCATTTCAGCGATAGACTCTCTAATGTCCTCAAGTGCCGTGTGGGTGTTTTTCTTTTGCACCCCAGAAGCCACTTCGGGAGCCCAACGACGTGCGGCTTCTTTGAAACTGCTCACATCCCACAGGCGATAATGCAAATAGGCATCGAGTTGTGGCATATAACGCTCAATAAACTTACGATCCTGACAAATGCTATTACCGCATAAGGGGGACTTGCCAGCGACAGCATACTGCTGAATAAAGTTCAGCGTTAAGCCTTCAGCCTCTGCCAAGGTGACATTGCTGTGACGACAGCGTTGGGTTAACCCTGAATCACCATGTGTTTTTTGACACCAGTCATCCATCATCCCAAGCTGATCGTCTGATAAGGCAACTGCAATGACAGGACCTAGTGCAATCTCGTTAAGGTCAGCATCGGTAATAATGGTCGCCATTTCCATGATGTGATGTTGCTGAACCTCTAAGCCAGTCATTTCTAAATCCATCCAAACCAAATAACTTTCGTTTTGTGTTAGCATTGATCTTCCTCCTAAGATATTCACTAAAGCTATTCACTACCGCTATTCACTGAGTATTCGGACTACGTCCATGTTCGGCATGAATCGACATCAGAATCCCAAAACCGATCATCAGTGTCACCAGTGATGTCCCACCATAACTGATCAGTGGTAACGGCACACCCACGACGGGAAGCATCCCCGACACCATCCCAATGTTAATAAAAATATAGATGAACAAACTCATGGTAATGGTACCTGCCAGCAACCTTCCAAAGGTATTCTTCGCCCGCCATGCGATATAAAACCCTCTCAAAAGTACAAACAAATAAGCAGTCAACAGCACCATCACCCCAACCAATCCCCACTCTTCAGCCAAGACAGAAAAAATAAAATCGGTATGACTTTCAGGCAAAAAATCGAGCTGAGTTTGTGTACCATTACGCCACCCCTTACCATCTAACCCGCCAGAACCAATGGCAATTTTGGATTGAATGATGTGATAACCTGCCCCCAAAGGGTCTGACTCAGGGTCCAGAAACATCAACACCCGCTTTTGTTGGTAATCATGCAGATGCCCCCACGCAATCGGTAGGGTCAAGGCGAAGATAACCAAAGCACCCAAAATAATCCGCCATGACATACCTGCCAAAAAAACCACAATCAATCCTGAAGCGGCAACCAAAATCGCTGTCCCTAAATCAGGTTGTTTGGCAATCAAGGCAACAGGAAACAGAATCATCGCCAAAGCAAAAAACACCACTGGCCAACGGGCTGGCAAAACCTGTTGCATCATCAACCACGCAATGGTGGCAGGCATGGCAATTTTCATGATTTCTGAGGGTTGAAAGCGAAAGAAGCCTAGGTCTAGCCAGCGTTGCGCTCCCTTACTGATGTCCCCCATGAGCAACACAGCGACCAACAGAATGGTTCCAAAGAGATAGGTCGGTAAGGCCAACGCCTGATACCAACTCAACGGAATTTGTGCGGCGATAATCATCAACAAGGTTGCCAATCCTAACTTAATCAAGTGAGACTCAACAAAAGCAGGATCGGCATCAGATGCGCTGTAAATAACCCCTGTACCAATCATGGCGAGAAAGAAAATCCCAAGCAGTAACCATCCATCCAGATAAAATCGCCACTGATTGGGTGGTGGTGGTGTAATATCAATTGCATGACGATACATCATTGTGTTTTTCCTAATCGTTTCTGCCAAAAATCAACCACCAATCCACCCAAAGGAGAGGCCGTCCCACCTCCTGACCCGCCATTTTCAACCATCACAGCAACGGCAATATTCGGATTTTTGGCAGGTGCAAAGCCAACAAATAAGGCATGATCTCGCAAATGCTCTGGCAGACTTGCGGCATTATAGGTAGTGTCTTTGGCAAAGCCGACCACTTGAGCTGTCCCTGTTTTTCCTGCCATCTCAATGTTATGAATCAAAGGAATAATTTTTTTTGCCGTTCCTGTTGCTCCATGAACGACTTCCATCATGGCATCAATGACATGATCCCAATTACGGATATTTTTGGTTGGATAAACAGGGTTTTCCGTCAAGTTTTCAGGATTTTTCAGTAAATGAGGGGGATAACTGTGACCACGCATGGAAACCACTGCCGTGGCTTGAGCCAATTGTAATGGCGTTGCCAGCATAAAGCCTTGCCCAATGCCCGTAATGACCGTTTCACCAGGATACCAAGGTTTTTTATACACCCGACGTTTCCATTCTGGCGTTGGACGCACACCCGATGACTCAGCAGGCAAATCAATGCCAGTTTTTTCGCCAAAGCCAAACCCAGCCAATCCCGCACTCATGCGTCCAATGGTTAAATCCAGTGCCAACTCATAAAAATACACATCACAGGACTGAGCAATGGCTTTATTCATATCCACCCAACCATGCCCGCCTTTTTTCCAGTCACGATACTGTACGCCCATGTATTCAAAGACAGGTCCCGCAAATTTTCGGGTTTCTGGACGAATCACATTATTCTCTAAGCCGATGAGTGCCATCATGGGTTTAATGGTTGACCCTGGAGGATAGCGACTTTGAATGGCACGATTGAACATCGGCTTACTAGAGTCACTAATCAATTTCTGATAGGTGTCGTGATCCATTCCCCCCACAAACAGATTGGGATCAAAGGTAGGTGTTGAGGCTAGGGCTAATACTTCACCATTGCGAGGATCAATCGCCACAATAGACCCTTTACGATCACCGAGCAAATTTTCAGCAAATCGTTGCAGTTCAATGTCAATACTCAAGACAATGTCCTGACCTGTCACAGGGGGAATGCGTTCTAATTCACGAACGGGACGACTTTTGGCATCGACTTCGATATAACGCAATCCTGATTTACCATGAAGCTTATCCTCATAAAATTGCTCAATGCCGTTTTTACCAATAAACTCAGTACTGCGGTAATTTTCAATATCCAATGTTTTTAACTCGGCTAAAGAAATACGCCCAATGTAACCGAGAATATGCGAAGCTAAGGCACCGTAAGGATAAATTCTCTGCGGGATGGCGTTAATCATAAATCCAGGATACTGCCAAGTCACTGAGGCAAATTTAGCCGCATCCTCTTCCGAAATACGCGCAATGGTAAAAGGTAAATGACGGTTCATGCGCCGCCACTGCTGTCCCATTCGGTCAATAGAACGCAAATCAAGACTAGGGGTCAGCCTATATTGAATCTGCTTTACCTGCTCAGAAACCGCGGCAAAATTACGCTGACTGCGAGGCAACTCATCACGGTTCAATTCTAGGGTGTAAACCGTTTGGTTATCGGCAACCACGATACCATTACGATCTAAAATACGCCCTCGCACAGGCGTAATGGGCTCCATACGAATACGATTTCCGTCAGCAAGCTCTTTATAAGCGTCATGATGGGTAATTTGTAACCACATCATTCTTACCCCTAACGCGCCCAGTAACACAAAAACGAGCAATAGCGCAATGATGAGACGAAATTGGAAACTGTTTAGCGCGTGTACTTCAATCTGTTTCATTAGACATTAACGAATGTTAGCAGAGCGACGAATGCCGCGTAAGACAATAAAAATAAATGGCCATATCACAGTAGCCATGATAATCGCGCTGGCAAAATAAATCAAAAATTCTAGCGTCAGATTGCTTGCCGTTGTCAGCAACCAGACCAATAACTGATGAACGGCAAACCAAGGTGCCACCAATAAACTAATTTGCAGCAGCGTTAAATTGCGAATTTGTAAGCGACTGTGCAGAACAGGATAGATTAAGAGAATATAAATGAGACTGTAACTGCCTAAATGGGTGTGATAGAGCACATCATGGAACAATCCTAAGAGTAAGGCCACCAATAAAAAATTACTACGCTCCAATGCCAGTACCCAATAGAGTAAAATTAACGGCGTAATATCAGGCACGCTCAAGGAAAGTGGTTTTGACCAACTAATGCTGTCGATCAATAAACCAAAAATCAAGGTTAACCACACAAGCCAGCGATTGTGTGTTTCAACATGAACAGGAAGCCAATTTAAGGTCATAATGTCGGTTCTGTGGGATTAACTACGCCATCTTTATCAGAAGAGGCTGAGGGTTGAATGAGCACCAAGACTTCTCGTGAAGTTTCTGCGTGGGATAATAAAGAAATATTGGCTTGCCAGAATAACGATCCTGAAAGATCATGAACTTGGTCAATTTTACCAATCGGCATACCCGCTGGGTAGATGCCGTCCATCCCCGATGTTTCGACAATATCGCCCTCTTTAATATCCTGAGTGGTTGGAATAAATTTTAAGGTCAGGTTGTCGGCTCCAGCCCCTTGAGCAATGCCCCTCGCCCCCGTTCTTACCACACGCACAGGAATTTGTGCTAAATGGTCGATAAGTAACAGAATGTCACTGCTGTAAGGCGTGGTTGCTAAGACCTGCCCAATCAAACTGTTCGCATCCATCACTGGCTGACCCTCGCGCACGCCATCGAGATAACCACGATTCATCCGAATGATGTGTCGATAAGGATCTGGGGAATAATCTGTTACCGTGCCAATCAATAAACGTCCACTATTGATTTGTGATGACATGCCTAACAACATTTTCAGACGTGAGTTTTCTTGATCGAGCTGATCGAGTTTCTGGATTTGTTGGTTTAACAAGAGATTTTGGTTTCTTAACTTTTCGAGTTCAGCCACCATTTTTTCTCGCCCCACAAACGCCTCTTCCACGGTTTGTACGGTTGATTGTGGGATTTGTGCTAACCAACGTAAAGGGTCTAGGGTGGCAGAAATGACCATCCGCACCTGAATCATCAAGCGCGTTTGATCATCTAACACCATCAATAAAATAGACACAAAAATAGCCAGTACAAACTGCCAACTGTCTTTTGCATGAACGGGAGCGCGAGCATGATCAATCATGAGCAAACTTCGATTGTAATAAGCCTAAGTCAATCATCTCACACATTACCAATGTCATACCTAACAGATCAAAACTGAACATCACCATCAACCCAACACGAAGATCACATTACTCCTGAGTAAAGACTTCCATGCCCTGCTCATCCATCAACTCTAATGCACGACCGCCACCACGAGCCACACAGGTTAAGGGGTCTTCGGCAACCACACAGGGAATACCCGTTTCCTCTGAAATCAAACGATTCAAATTAGACAACAATGCACCACCGCCTGTTAATACAATACCGCGCTCAGCAATGTCCGCCCCCAACTCTGGTGGGGTACGTTCTAAGGCGGTACGAACCGCGCCAACAATGCTTTGTAAGGGCTGTTGCAAGGCTTCTAAGGCTTCAGCGGAGTTCATTACAAAGCTTCTGGGTACGCCTTCTGATAGATTGCGTCCACGTACTTCGACCTCACGAACTTCCGTTTCTGGGTAAGCACTGCCAATTGACATTTTAATTTTTTCAGCGGTCGCTTCACCAATCAGCATACCGTAGGTACGACGCACATAGTTAATGATCGCCTCATCAAATTTGTCGCCACCGATTTTAACCGAGTCTGAATAGACGATACCGTTCAAGGATAGGGTGGCGACTTCGGTTGTCCCCCCCCCAATATCCACCACCATCGAACCAGAAGCATCAGATACGGGCAAACCTGCACCGATTGCCGCCGCCATGGGTTCTTCAATCAAATAGACTTCACGCGCTCCAGCACCAGCCGCTGATTCACGAATGGCACGACGTTCTACCTGTGTTGACCCACAAGGCACACACACCAACACACGGGGGCTAGGACGGAAAAAGTTAGACGGATGAATTTTACGAATGAAATGTTGTAACATTTTTTCAGTGACCATGAAGTCTGCAATCACCCCATCTTTCATCGGGCGAATGGCGGCAATATTTCCAGGCGTTCTGCCCAACATTTTTTTGGCATCCAAGCCCACCGCAACGATCTGGCGGTTGCCTGCACCGTTATCACGAATGGCGACCACCGATGGTTCATCTAAGACAATTCCGCGTCCTTTGACATAGATCAGGGTGTTCGCTGTCCCCAAATCAATAGAAAGATCATTAGAAAATAAGCCTCTTAGTCGTCCGAACATAATGGTTTCCTTTATAGCAAGGGGTTTTGCGCAATGCGCGAATGTGGTAATTTATACGGTTATGGGCGAAGGTTCGCACCAAATGTGTCTATTTTACCTAAAAAGGAAGAAAAAGTGTCTGATCAAATTGATGTTCATAAAGTTGCCCGCCTCGGTGCGTTGGCAATCACCGAGCAAGAAGAGCCAATTTTGCATGAAAAACTAACGGCAATTGTCAACCTCTTTGATGCGTTAGCAGGAATTAACACGGATGGTATTGAGCCAATGGCACATCCGTTAGATCAGGTGCAACGTCTGCGCGATGACAGCGTTTCTGAGCAGGATATCCATGAATACGTTCAGAAAATTGCACCAAGCGTTGAGGCTGGTTTGTACTTAGTACCGAAAGTTATCGAATAATTTAATAGCGTTTACAAGAAAAGGTAAGAAGATGGAATTGCATCGTTTATCGATGGTTCAGTTGGCAGATCAATTGAATCAGAAAAAAATTTCAAGCGTTGAGTTAACGCAATATTTTTTAGATCGCATGAATCAATATGACGATCAATTAAATAGTTTTATCACCAAAACCCCAGAATTGGCATTGGCGCAAGCAAAAGCCGCTGACGAACGTCGTGCCAGTGGCGAAACAGGTTTGTTGTTGGGGATGCCACTTGCCCATAAAGATATTTTCTGTACCAAAGATGTCATTACGACTTGTGCTTCAAAAATGTTGGCGAACTTCAAAGCCCCTTACAATGCGACTGTGGTTGAAAAACTAGCGACAGCAGGTATGGCAACGCTTGGTAAAGTTAATATGGACGAGTTTGCCATGGGCTCAACCACTGAAAACAGCGCGTTTGGCGTAACACGCAACCCGTGGGACTTGTCGGCAGTACCCGGTGGTTCATCGGGTGGTTCTGCGGCGGCATTGGCGGCAGGCTTAGCTCCGATTGCGACTGGGACAGATACGGGTGGTTCAATCCGTCAACCTGCGGCTTTCTGTGGTGTGACAGGCATCAAGCCGACTTACGGTAGCGTATCGCGTTATGGCATGATCGCTTATGCGTCTAGTTTGGATCAGGGTGGTCCAATGGGTAAGACTGCGGAAGACTGCGCTCATTTATTGTCAGCCATGGCAGGTTTTGATGAACGTGACTCAACCTCTGCTGAAGGTGGTCGTCCTGACTATACAGGCATGCTTAACGAGTCTTTGGCTGGCTTAAAAGTAGGCTTGCCCAAAGAATACTTCGGTGATGGTTTATCGGAAGAAGTGCGTACTGCGACCCTTGCTGTGGCAGAGGAATTGAAAAAACTCGGTGCTGAGTTGGTTGAGGTGTCATTACCGAATACGGCTCATGCCATGCCAGCCTATTATGTGATCGCGCCTGCTGAGGCAAGTTCTAACCTATCGCGTTATGATGGGGTGCGTTTTGGTCATCGTTGTGAGAACCCAAAAGACTTAAATGATCTTTACACTCGCTCTCGTGCGGAAGGCTTTGGGGCGGAAGTGAAGCGTCGTATCATGGTCGGTGCTTATGTGCTATCGGCAGGTTACTATGATGCTTATTACTTAAAAGCGCAACGAGTACGTCGTTTGATTAAAGAAGATTTCATGTCAGCATTGACCCAATGTGATGTGATTCTCGGACCTGTTGCGCCAACGCCAGCATGGAAACTGGGTGAAAAAACTTCTGACCCAACGGCAATGTATCTGGCGGATATTTACACCATTCCTGTTAACCTAGCAGGTTTGCCAGCGATTGCCATGCCAGCAGGATTCAGCGGTCAGCTTCCCATTGGGGTTCAGTTAATTGGTAACTACTTCAGCGAACCTCGTTTGCTTAACGTAGCACACCAATTCCAACAAGTGACCAATCATCATCAAGCCTTCCCGACCAACTGGGCATAAGACAACAAGATTAGGAGTAATATTTATGACGTGGGAAACCGTTATCGGTCTTGAAGTTCATGCCCAATTGGCAACCAAGACCAAAATCTTTTCGGGTGCCGCTACCGCTTTCGGTGCAATGCCCAACACCCAAGCCTGCTTGGTGGATTTGGGAATGCCGGGGGTTCTGCCTGTTTTGAACAAAGGCGTGGTCGATATGGCGATCAAATTCGGGTTAGCCGTTGGCGCAAAAGTTGCTGAAAAGTCAGTCTTTGCCCGTAAAAACTATTTCTATCCAGACTTACCGAAAGGCTATCAAATCTCTCAATTTGAATTACCTGTGGTGTTGGGTGGGCAGCTTCATATCGAACTTGATGGTGGTGTCAAGAAAACCATCAACATCACTCGCGCTCATTTGGAAGAAGATGCGGGTAAGTCTTTGCACGAAGACTTTGAAGGTTCATCAGGGATTGACCTCAACCGCGCTGGTACGCCACTGTTAGAAATCGTTTCTGAACCCGAAATGCGCTCCCCTGCGGAAGCGGTGGCTTATGCGAAGAAACTGCATGAATTGGTGCAGTATTTGGGTATTTGTGATGGTAACATGCAGGAAGGTTCATTCCGTGTCGATGCCAACATCTCTGTGCGTAAAGTCGGTGCGCCCTTAGGCACACGTTGCGAGATCAAAAACGTCAACTCGTTCAAGTTTTTAGAACGTGCGATTATGTTTGAAGTGGAACGTCAGATCGACATCATCGAAGCTGGCGGTAAAATCGTGCAGGAAACTCGCCTATACGATGCCGCTAAGGACGAAACCCGTTCTATGCGTAGCAAAGAAGAAGCAATGGATTACCGTTACTTCCCAGACCCAGATTTATTGCCATTGGTAATTACCCCAGCCATGATTGAGGCTGTTAAAGGTAATATGCCAGAGTTACCCGATGCAAAACGTGTTCGCTTCATTGAGCAGTATAAGCTGAGTGACTACGATGCGATGGTATTGACAGGCAGTAAAGAATTGGCAAGCTACTATGAAGCTGTGGTTGCTGGTACGGGGGCGAAAGATCCGAAAATCACCGCTAACTGGGTGATGGGTGAACTCAATGCACGTTTGAACAACGATAACCTAGATGTTACCGAATCGCCTGTATCGGCTGAGTTGATGGCAGGTTTGATTGCTCGCATCCTCGATAACACCATCTCTGGCAAAATCGCTAAGGATGTGTTCGATGCGATGTGGCAAGGCGAAGGCACAGCCGATCAGATCATTGAGAAGAAAGGCTTGAAGC
>CAZLOM010000005.1:26675-28031 GCA_964561185.1 uncultured Piscirickettsiaceae bacterium | reverse complement strand
TTGCTCTGCCACAACAGGTGCTTGCTCTGCCACAACGGGTGCTTGCTCTGCCACAGCAGGTGCTTGCGCTACCACAGCAGGTGCCGCTTCAACTTTAGTTTCCTCTACAGGAGAGACAGAAGCAGAAACCTCTTTCTTCTCTACCATATTAGATAACACATTAGAAGAGGTCACTTCAAGCTCTTCTAAACTTGCTTGAATTTGCTCTGAATAAGCGAGATACACACTAACTGCAACCACAAGCAGAACCATAAATACGCCACTATTGAGTAGCGAGCGCAAAATTTGCATACTAACCTCCTGAAACCAAATTAGGATAAAGCGTCTCTGCGAGAGACTTCATTTCTTGAGCCGCCTTGTCATGAGGATTTAACTCAAAAACCGCCAAGCCTTCACTAAATGAACGGCGATAAGCAGTTCTCTGATACAACTTCTCAGATAAAACATGAACGCCACTTAATTGAGAAAGCGCATCCTCAGCCTCTTGCGTTTCAATCACAAGATGATGAGTATCGGCACGATTGATAAATGCCATAATCTCACGATGCTTATTGACTACTGCCTCGTCGGCAATAATAGATAAAAACTTTTGTGTTGACCAAACATCAGCTTGACTTGGTGCACACGGAATCACAACTCGATCTGCCTTACTAATAGCAGATAACATACTTGCCCTGTCGGCGATACTAACGTCGATAATCACTTCGTCAGTTAAAGACTTCGTAAATTGTTTAAATGCCTCAGCATCCCCAGCCTGTGGCAATTGAGGATGAAATTCTTCTTGTATACGAACATCTACTACATCACGCAAGGTAAATTGCGGATCTAAATCAAAAAGAGTAACTGTTCTGCCACGATGAACTAACCAAGTAGCTAAATTAAATGCAACAGTACTTTTACCAGTACCACCTTTAAGATTTCCCACAACGGTAATCATGACTTACTCCCAAAAGAAAATTCCCGCTATACAAGGACAACGGGAATTTTACATCTAAACCAGAATTACTTAGCTGCTGGAGCTGCTGAAGCCGCTGCTGGAGCCGCTGCTGCTGGAGCCGCTGGGAAAGGCATTGGGTAAGGCATTGGTGCTTGCATTTGCGCTGGTGGTTGCATTGGAGCACCATAGTAAGGACCATAGTAAGGAGCACCGTTACCATAACCGTTACCATAACCATTGCCATTGCCGTAACCATTACCATAACCATAGCCATTGCCGTAACCTTGACCTTGACCTTGGTAGTTTTGATTATGGTTGCCATGACCTTGACCTTTACCTTTGCCTTTCATGTTGAAAGTCATACCAGCATCAAAATCACCATCAACATCACCTTCACCGCGACCTTCACCGCGACCTTC
>CAZLOM010000005.1:0-26575 GCA_964561185.1 uncultured Piscirickettsiaceae bacterium | reverse complement strand
ACCTTCACCGCGACCTTCACCGCGACCTTCGCCACGACCATCGCCACGACCATAGCTATTGCCATAGCCATTACCATTGCCATAGCCATTACCATTTTGGTAACCGTTACCACCATCCCATGGACCATTCCATGCGCTAGCTTGGGTTGCTGGTAAAACTGCTAATGTTGCAAGCACGATTGCCAAATTGATTTTTTTCATAATACACTCCTAAAAGTCTCTTGAATAAAAATGAGAAAATGAGTCAAGAGAAAATCCTCATTTTCCTATACATGTCCTATACTAACTTTGTTGCTCAAATAAATCTAGACACTTCGTAAAATTTATTACAAAGCCTCCAAACTCATCGACCAAAAGGACTAAAACCGCCATTACCAAAAGAAGGGAAGCCAGGAAAACCAAGTCCATTCATGCCATTTAATGGATTAGAAAAAGAAAAGTTATTTGGCATTACAGGCATCATCGTACTAGGGTTTGGCATTGCTGACATAACACCACTTGGATTTGCAGGATTAAATGGCAAAAAACCATTTGGAGATGGCATGTACCCAGCAGGAGGCGTTGGCGGATAGTATCCTCCAGCATAACCAGGATATTGACCATAATAAGGCACTGCATAATTCTGATAACTAGGCGCGTAGCCAATAGATGCAGAAGGCGATGGCGCAGTGGGAACACCAACTGTCGCTGGTGGTTGTTCAACCGTACGATACTTTTGCTCAATCTGTCCTTTATAAAAGGCATCAGACTGTGGCCACATCAAATGATCTTCTGCATAAGCACCACTCGATAAGCCAGTAACGAGTACACTTGCAACAACAATAAACGGAATCATGTATTTTCAGCTCCTTTAATTCGAATGCCACGTCTTGGACGTTTAGATAATGCTCTTTTCTCAGCCACAGTCGGCTCTGGTGTCTCTATCTCCACCATAGCCACCTCCTCTTTCTTTTTACGAGGCGGGCGAGATGACTTGGTTACAGGTTTTGATGGAGCAACCTCCGCTTTCTCCTGTGGCATCACGGGAGAAACTGGCTCTGTTTGCAAGACCACTGATGAAACAATCTCAACAGAATTCGTGCCAACATCGACAGAATGAGCAGGATTATTCGGAGCAGTCTCTGCAACAGCAGGCTCCTGAGTTTTAGACGACTCTGTCAATGAGTCTTGTTTAACCGAACCAATAACAGAATCAGTAACCAACTCAGACTGAATCACTGTTTCTACTTGAGTTTTCTGTATTTCTGGAAGAGGATGAACAACCGCAACAGGTTTGTCGCTCGTGATCAACTCACCAGTTAACTCGGCTCTTTTTTCTTCTCGTGGTGGTGGGTCAGATGCCACAGTTGCCACCACATCCTTAGGCTCGACCAAGACAACACCAGATTCATTAGGCAAGGGCTTAGCCTCTGCGGCTTGAGGCGCAGAAACGACAGCCAGATTACTAATGCTCGCACCTGTACTCGCTTGAGATGGCAAATGAGGCGTAACAACATCACTACATTCTGCTTGTGGCATGACCATGCAAGGCAAAGCACCATCTTCACCTGTCATAGAAGTACGCACACTCACACAACCCAATGGAATAACCACTAAAGTTAATACTGTCGAAACAACAACACCGAACATCAAGGAAACAGCCATGCCTTGGAAAATAGGGTCGAACAAGATCACACTAGAACCAAGCACTAAGGCCGCGCCTGTAATCAAAATAGGACGAGTTCTTGCTTGGCAAGAGAAAATCACCGCATCAACAATCGGAACACCCTTAGCAATTTCTTGACGTGCAAAATCAACTAACAGTAACGAATTACGCACAATGATCCCTGCTAAGGCAATAAAACCAATCATAGAAGTAGCGGTAAACTCTGCCCCCATCAACCAATGCCCAGGAACAATACCGATTAGGGTCAATGGAATAGGTGCCATCACAATGGCAGGCACTGTAAAGTTTCTAAACTCCCAAACCACGAGCATGTAAATCAATACCAAGGCAACACCGAAAGCCAACCCCATATCACGGAAGGTTTCATAAGTTACTGTCCATTCTCCAGCCCACTCAAAGCCAGACTTGGTTGTATCATCAGGAACACCCGTATAATAACTTTGCACTTTTACATTGTCTGGCGCATGATATCCCTCTAGCAAGTCCTCTATTTGTAACATGCCATAAATAGGAGCACCAAGACGACCCGTTGTATTACCCACCACATACTCAACAGGCTGTAAGTCCTTGTGATAAATAACACTCTGCTCAACATCTCGTACAAAACGACCAATTTCACCTAAGGGTACTGTTCCCCCCATTTGAGAAGGTACAGGAATCTGCCCTAAACGAGAAAACTCAGTACGCATATAATAAGGCACTTGGATAACGATATAGACAGGCTCATGCAACATACCTTGTTTCGCATCACCCACACGATAACTGCCCATCGCCATTTCTAAGGTTCGATTAATCACATCGATCGAAATACCACGGCGAACCGCTTTACTCACATCAATTTCAAAACGCCAAATAGCGAAGTTTTCTTGGATGAAATTATCCACATCGGTTACATTGTCAGACTTTCTAAAAATGTCCGTTAGATCTTTTGCTACCTGAAAACGTGTTTCCGCATCTGGACCATAAACCTCAGCAACAACCGCTTGCAACACGGGAGGACCAGGTGGCGACTCAACAATTTGAATGCGAGCACCCGCTTCAGTTGCAATGATCGTCAACTGCTCACGCACCGCCTCAGCAATTTCATGGCTAGAACGATGACGCGCTTTCTTATCCTGTAGATGGATTTGAATGTCTGCCTGCCAAGGTTCACTTCTGAGATAATAATGACGTACTAAGCCATTAAAATCAAAAGGTGCCGCTGTACCAACATAACTCTCCATGCTGACAACTTCAGGAACATCATGTAACGCCTGAGCCAAACGATTGGTCAACCCCGCTGTGACGGGCATCGCAGTTCCCTCTGGGAAGTTAATCACCACGGCTAAATCAGATTTATTATCAAAAGGTAATAACTTCACAGTCACTGAAGTCGTTGCAATCAGCAAAACGGACAAAAAGAAAGCTGATACAATACCAATCAGAAACAAACGACCACGTATTTTGTTCTCTAATAAGCCACTTAAGAGACGACGGAAAAAGCGTTCAATTCGCTCTGATTGCTCATGCTCCTTAACCGCATCTTTTTGTAATTGCTGAATCGTTGGCTTAATACGCACCGCTAACCAAGGCGTAAAAGCAAAGGCAGCGAAAAGAGAAAAGGCCATAGCGGCAGAACCTAAGGATGGAATCGGCTCCATATAAGGACCCATCATCCCTGTCACGAAAGCCATCGGCATCAAAGCCGCAATTACCGCTAAGGTTGCCACAATGGTAGGATTCCCTACTTCAGCAGTTGCATCAATACAAACCTCATCGCCCGTTTGACCATCAATTAACCAACGTCGATAAATGTTTTCTAAAACAACAACCGCATCATCAACCAAAATACCAATAGAGAAAATCAGCGCAAACAGGGAAACACGGTCAATCGTGTAATTACCTAACCACGCAATAAACACCGTCACTAAGATCACAACAGGGATCACGATCGCAACAACCGTTGCGGCACGCCACCCGAGAAAGAACCAAATCAATAAAGTAACCGCACCTGTCGCAATGAATAACTTGAAAATTAACTCATTGACCTTAGCATTAGCTGACTTACCATAATCACGAGAAATAGACACTTGGACATTATCAGGAATCAAGTAACCCTGTAAACTATGCAACTTATTAATCGCATTGGTGGCAACAGAAACACCATTGGTTCCGTGTTTTTTAGCAATCGCTACCGTAATGGCTTGCACACCATCTTTTGCTAAATCAGGAGACTGATGAGCGGAACCCGTGTAGAAATTAACACGACTCACGACATCCTGACTGTCTTCGATTACTCTTGCAACATCTCGAACATAAACAGGAGCCCCATCATGCACAGCAACCATCAAAGACTCAACGTCTTGCGCACTTTGTAAAAAGGCTCCCGTATAAATTTGGAAGGACTTATTCCACGCTTCGATCTTACCTAAATCTTTTTCTGCGTTTGCCGCCTGAATCGTATGTCCTAACTGCTCAGGCGTAACACCATAGCTAGCAAGACGCTCGGGATACATTTCCACTTTAACCTGACGAGATTCACCACCAACAACGAACCCCTGCGCTACATCAGGGTCAATGGACATGGCCTGAAGAACATCCAAACCCAGCAATCTTAATTCATGCCCAGATACTTCGTCTGACCACAGGGTAAAAGTTACCACAGGAACATCATCAGCACCTTTTGGCTTGATAATAGGCTCCATAACACCAGGAGGAACCAAGTCACGGTTTGAACTCAGCTTGTTATAGACCTTAACAAGCGAGTTTTCCATCTGCTCACCAACGTTAAACTGAACCGTAACCAATGCTTGACCATGACGCGATACCGAATAAACATGATCAACCCCATCTATTTCATGAAGCAATCGCTCCAAGGGTTGAGCCACCAAACTGTTCACCTGACTTGAGCCAGCACCAGGATAACTGATCATCAAATCGACGAGAGGCACAGAAATTTGTGGATCCTCTTGTCTGGGAGTCATGATGAGACCAACGATACCAATAAACAAACTCAAGATAAGCAATAAAGGCGTTAACGGCGAACGAATAAAGCTACGCGCCATATTCCCTGCAATACCCTGCTTGTCAAAATCTTCAGGAGGTCTTCCTAATAGCATTGTTTCACTAGAGTGATTTTCTGAACTCATGATCTCATTCCTTCACTGGTGGTAGAACATGATCACCAGATACGATCCAACCAGAAGCAATAGCCTTTGGAGGGTTGTTCACGATTTTTTCTCCCTCTTTCACTCCAGCCAGCACCATCACACGATTATCAATAAGATCACGCCCCAAGCGAACGGCTCGCATTTCAACCTGATCCTTGTCATTAACCACATAGACGCAAGGCAAACTACCGCGACGAACCACAGCAGACTTAGGCAATGACGGCATACTCGGCATACTTTCTTGTGTTGAAGGCGTTGGCAAGAAGACCTCAGCATACATGCCAGGACCAGCTGAAACCCCCATTGGAAGATCAAACTTTACCTTTACCGTATGCTGTTGCACATCAGCTACAGGATAAACTTGCGCCACGCGAGCCTTAGTTTCACCCGTTTGATCTAAGCGAGCATTCACCACATCGCCTCGATCTAATTTACCCATCATGCGAACAGGAACATCAACTTCTACACACAAATGCCCCGCTTGTGCAAACTTAACCAAGGCTTGTCCAGGTGCAACCGTGTCACCAGCCTCAACCATTTTCTTAGTGACCACACCAGAAAAAGGAGCAATAGACTTGGCATCACGAATTTTAGTATCTAATTCTTCTAACATTGACTGCGCACGCATCACATCGGCACTCGCTTGCTGAACAGAAACGCCACGATTGTAGAGATCGGCTTGTCGAGAAGCTTGATCGTCATATGCACCCATCACTCTACCTAAAGGGCGAGAAACTGCTTGGTCAAACATAGAAGGCAAAGCGAAACCTGGCATTTTAGTTGTACTGTTACTTTGCGGATTCCACAACTCGCGATTGTATTCTGCGTGAGCGTTCGATAAGGATGCCTGCGTTTTGTTTAACTCTGCCAGTAAAGCACGTTTTTTAGCCTGCAAATCCGCATCATCAATCGCTACCAACAAGTCACCATTGTTGAACTTATCGCCCTCAACACCACCTAGAAAGTTAACTCGTCCAGGAATCTGTGCCGTTAAGATCACCTCTCGGTAGGGCACCACAGTACCACCTAAAACAACAGAATCACTTACTTTATCAAATTTGACCAGCTCAACAGCCGCTGACACTTGTCCGTTGTAAGCTGACATCAACACCAATGATGTCAACAAAAATGCTTGATAAGGGTATTTCATTACTACCTCAATACACTAAAAATATAGGTTATACTTTAACCTCAAAAAATGACAAGAAAAAGACAATTCTTTTGATCACATCATAAACAAATATAATTTACTAGTATTCACTCTCTTAGCCAAAACAGGAAAGAACAGAGTAAATAATTAAAAATCATACAGATAACCAGTTTTTTGATTGTAGATAGTCTGTCAGTTTGCCCTCATCACTACCTTCTGCTGGCTGATAAGCATAACGCCATGATGCAACTGGTGGCAAGGACATCAAAATAGATTCGGTTCTTCCACCTGTTTGCAATCCAAACAAGGTGCCACGATCAAAGACCAAATTAAACTCTACATAACGCCCTCGCCGATAGTGCTGAAAATCTACTTCTCGCGCACCAAAGGGAGTCGATTGACGACGACGCATAATAGGCTCGTATGCTTTGATATATGCCTCACCGATCGACTGAGTGAGTGCAAAGCAACGCTCAAACCCACCCTCATTCAAATCATCAAAGAAAAGACCACCAACACCCCTAGTTTCTTGACGATGTTTCAAATAGAAATACTCATCACACCATTGCTTATACTCATCATAAACATGCACACCAAATGGATCACAAGCGTCTTTAGCCGTTTGATGCCAATGAATAATATCCTCATCGAAAGGATAATAGGGCGTTAGATCAAAACCACCACCAAACCACCAGATAGACTCCTTACCCTCGGCTTCAGCGATGAAAAATCTTACGTTAGCATGAGAGGTAGGAATATAGGGATTACGAGGATGAATGACCAAACTCACGCCCATCGCATGAAAAGATCGACCTGCGAGCTCTGGACGGTGCGCTGTCGCAGAAGCTGGCATGGCATCACCATAAACATGCGAAAAATTGACACCACCCTTCTCAATGACAGCCCCATTTTCAAGGACACGGGTACGCCCTCCACCGCCTTGCGCTCTCTGCCAAGCATCCTCGACAAACACGGCACCATCGACAGCTGATAATTGCTGACAAATATCATCCTGTAAGGATAATAACCATGTTTTTACACGGGAAAGTTGATCTTTTGCCTCTACCTGTTTTGCGTCTGTCATGATTTTCCTTCAGAAGAACCTAGAATAGATCAGTCATACGATTTTCAACAAACCATCCCTTATGGGCGGCAACGATACACACCAAAGCGTTGTTTGCCATCCGCTAAACGCTCTTCACGTACGACCGTATCACCTTGTCCACCACCAACATCTTGTGCACTATTACGTGCTAACATTTCTAACTCAATGTCCATTTTTTCATGACTACGATCAACACCGACAATACTGTCTTTCACAGAAACAATGGTAGAACCCAATCGACGACAATTAACCACATCTGCTGGATTGAGCACCATGACGCGCTCACCCTTTTCAGACAAGTTCACAAATGAACATCCAGACAATAATAAACTCGCACCAATCACGGCACCTAACAAGATACGCATAAAAACTCCTTAAAACTCAAGGTTAAGACCAAAAATACCACAATACAATGACACCAAAGACAATACGATACCATGCAAAAGCAACAAAAGAGTGAGAGGCGACAAACGATAACAATGCCTTAACCGCGATCATTGCCGCAATAAACGACATCACAAAGCCTACAACAAATATCGGCACATCACCCAAATTAAACAATGCCCAATTCTTGTACACATCATACACCGTTGCCGCAATCATGGTAGGTATCGCGAGAAAGAAGGAAAACTCCGTAGCGGCGGTACGAGATAACCCAAATATCAAGCCACCCATAATGGTTGCGCCTGAACGAGAAGTGCCAGGAATCAAGGCAACAGATTGCGCCATCCCTACTTTTAGCGCATCTTGCCAACGCATATCGTCAACCGAATGAATCCGTGGTGCTACTTTTGCGATATGTCGCTCAACAAGCAGAATCACCACGCCACCAATGATTAAAGCTACCGCAACCGTCAAGGGACTCCACAACAAGGTCTTAATGGCACTATGGAATAATAAGCCCAACACAGCCGCGGGTAAAAATGCGATCATCAAATTGGTTGCAAATCGCCATGCGTTAGACTCCCCTTGAGTCATCCCCCAAGTAACCGTCATGATTTTCTGCCGATAAGCCCACATCACAGCCAAAATTGCGGCGAGTTGAATCGCAATCTCGAAAACCTTACCCTTATCATCATTGAAGTTGAGCAAATCACCTACAATAATCAGATGTCCCGTGCTAGAAATGGGTAAAAACTCTGTCAACCCTTCTATGACACCTAAGAAAGCAGCTTTCAACAGTAAAATCAGATCAATATCCACACCAACCCCAAAAACCACAAATAGGTAACAAGCTACAAAAACAGACTAAGAACAAAATACGCTTAAAATACGAACCAATCTTGATGACACGCTAATGCTAAGACTTAGCTAAGAATTCATCTTTTTAGGCGCATTTCTTTTCTCATGATGTTGTTGACGGTGAGCCGTTTTGGACTTTACTTTCTGCTGAACATCAGGCATACAAGAAGCGTTTAACATCGTATCCTGTAATCCTTGCAAAGCAAACAACAACAAAGTTAAATCGTCGGCAGGCTCTTGCAACAACTCACTCACCTCGGAGCGCATCAAAGAGATTAATTCGGATTGAGCCTCTCTGAATACTTGCTCAGCCTCAGTCTCCATATCAGAGCCAAAACCATCGTTATCCTTAAAAGCTAAGATCAAATTGAGATCACTCAGTGCCATATCATCTTGCGCCAAGCAAGCGTCCCACGCCTCTTGTTGCTGTTCATAACCCAATGCAAAACCAGCACACCAAGGCTGAATGTCGATGAAGTCACCCGCTTCTTCATCTACAGACACACAAGGGGTATAGGCTTGCATATCGGTTTTACGCACCAAATAAACAACCGAATGATAGTGACGAATCAACAAATTACGACACAGTTGTGTAAGCTCTTTATTCTCGAAAACACCACCTGCCATCACCAACCTCATCCAGTCGGCAATGCCTGTATTTTTTGGGCTCATTGCTAAGGCAACAAACAAACCATCGACCATCGCTAACGATAAAACAGACATCAACTCACTCGAATCCTCAGCCACAAGATCCCCCTGTTCAGCTAAGTCGTCTAACAACTGAGCCAATTGATCTAACTCATCATCGGATAAGGGCTGATAACGCACATTTGCTGATTTTGATGATACGACTGGCGAATGCGAATGAGTAGCCATATATTGAGAATTCCACTATTGAAAACATTAAGGTAGCATGATGCCAAAAAAGCATTTATTACGCAAGAAAAATGCACGTAAAAAAGAGACAAATGCTATGATAATCACCAATTATCGATTTTCTTATCTTTCACCCCACAAGGCATCATAACGTGGCACAACTTCTACACAAACTATCCGCACTTAAATACAATCTGCTCGCATTACTTTATGTCATTTTGCAATTCGTTTTTATTGCCTTAGTCGGACGGCTATTTGGGGCTGGAAGTGAGTCTGATGTCTTTTTCTTAGCCTTAACGGTTTTGATGTATTTGGGTCACATCGTTCAATCGGTATGGGAGGCGTGGATTCCTTGGTATGTTGAACGCCTCAAACAAGACCGTGTTGAAGCAGACAAACTCTACTCGTTATTATTAATTTGGATTGCGCTGTCGGCATCCATGATCATTCTGCTTTACGCTCTGTTTCGTTGGTTGGTTCCCATAGAGTCACAGGAAGCATTACTCAACTTCTTAGACATTTTCATTGTCTATCTTATCATTCATAACTGGCTGTTTATCAATAAAAAATACCTATCTCTACATGGCTACTTTGGCACCTACTATTGGGTAGATATTGTGGCTTTGTTGATTAAAATAGCAGGCTTATTATGGATGTGGCAAGCCCCTAATGTACAACTGCTCGCGTGGATTATGTTGGTTGCATACAGTAGTGTTCTTGTCTGGCAATTTATCGTGATCTTTGTCCCACTTAAGGCGACCTTCACTTGGTGTTTACGCGCACCCGATGATACCGATATTCTTTGGAATTCAGCCAAAATGAAACTCGGATCACTGGCTTATGACAGCAAAGAAGTCCTGCTTGCCATGGTACTCACGGCCGCTGGACCAGGCATTTTTTCACTCTACTCTTATGCCAGCAAGTTTACGGTGGGTATTTTAGAAGTGGTCAACTCCCCCATCATGAATGTATTTAGCACCAATGTTTCTCATGCACATGAAGAACAACGATTTGCAGACATTCCACCTTTGGTGAAAGGCGCACTGAAACACACCACCCTACTCTTCTTAATCATGACAGCGGTTGCGTATCTTGCCATGCCCATCATTATGCAAGTCTTTTTCGGCGACAAATTTACCCCTGATCAAACAGAAGATATGCGCCTAATCTTTTTACTGCTGTCAGGATTCACCTTTATTATCGTCCTTGAGTCTCCTTACGCCCACTCCGTAGGACTGTTCCGCTACTATGGCTTTGGTATGTGGCTGAACATCTTATTTGGTAGCATTATGATGACGGGTTATGGTCTGTTATGGCTTTTCAATCTTGCCGACAATTTCATGCTGTTCCTTGGCGTTCTGCTCATTGCACAATCCTCGAACTATTACTTCTACTGGAAACGCTATCACGATCACCTACAACCACGCTTAACCAATAGCACTCACTAAATGGGTGCTATTTATTGTCTCTTAAAGACAACCAGTAGCCTAAAGGATAGCAAGCAAGCCGTAACCAGACAGCACCAATGCCACAATTAGCAGAGGTGACAGAAGCAGTCTCCACCTGACAATGCAAATCATAACGTACCGTGTTTGCGGCTAACTTCATCACAGCGATGGGTGCAGACCAAAATCTGCGCCATTCCTGACACAGAGACTCAGCATAAAACACGCGAAACCCTTCGGCATTGCGCGTAACATTGGTATTAGAAATTGAGTCTGCCTCATTGACATGATAAACACGCACCACTTGGTTAATAAACCGCATTTTGTAGTCTTTTGCGATCCGATTCCAGATCAATGCTTCTGGCACTAATCCTTTGATCTCTTCGGGAAAAGGGAACTGACGCATCACATCGGTACGATTAAATCCCCACTTTTCTCCCGTCACCTTAGCATCATAACGAATACTGATCGAATCACTGTCATAAAAATCCTGAGGAAAAGCCGTCCCAACCAACTGACCAAGCTGATCAACACACAACCCCGTAACGCCCACAAATTGCGCTCTCTGTGATTCAGGAATGCTTAACCAAGCATCATGTAATATTTGCAACGCATTGTTAGGTATTTCATCATCACTGTCTAAAATCAGAAAAAACTCACCAAGCGCTACTCTGACACCATGATTAATCGCTACTTTTTTATGTCCATTTTGCTGATAAAAATAACGAATTGGAAATACTGCTTCAGCAATCCAATGCTCAACCAATGACCTTGTCTCATCCGTTGACCCGTCATCCACGATCACCCACTCAAAATCACGAAAAGCTTGCGCCTTAATGCTGTCATAAACCTTAGGAAGGGTATGCGCCCGATTATAGGTTGGGGTAAAAATAGTAAAACAATAGGACAAGATCATTTCTCCAAGGTAAGAATCTGTATTTGATCGCGCAGAAGTTGACCTGCAAGCATCATACCGAATATGGCTGGCATATAGCTGATTGTACCATTAGGCAAGCGTTCTTGTGATACAGGATGAAGATTATTCTGCAGCATGGGTAACTCACTAGACACCACACAGCTAATCCCCCTACCAACGCCTAGTTTTCGTAATCCATGACGAACCGCCCTCGCTAATCCGCATCCCTGTGTATCCATCACATCCATGATTTTGACAGCGGTAACATCTAATCGTCTAGCGGCTCCCATACTGCTGTACACAGGAATGCTTAACGCAACACAAGCCTGCAACAAAGTGACCTTACAGTTAACAGAATCAATCGCATCGACCACCACATCTGGTGATAGCGTTTGCAATAAGGATGATGCGTCGTCACAAATGACTTGTACCATCGCATCAACTTGACACAAGGGATTAATCGCTAACACTCGCTGCTTCATCACCTCAACCTTGGGCTCATTGACGGTTGTGGTTAAGGCAACGATTTGTCGATTACGATTAGAGGTGGAAACACGATCATGATCAATCAAGGTCAAACGACCAACCCCAGCTCGAGCTAATGCTTCAACCACATAGCCCCCTACCCCGCCAACGCCTGCAACCACAATATGCAATTGTGCTAAACGCTTAACCACATCATCACCAACCAATAAAGTCGTTCTTGCCTGCCAATCATCCATCATGACTTCTTCCATAAGGTTTGCCAATTCTCATTGGCTTGTAAAATAACCTCAGTTACCGAGACTTGCCACACATCAGCTAATCCTAAAGCAACCCCGTACACCACATCAGGTGTTAACGTCTTTTGACCTGTATAAGGCGCATCAGACTCCAACACAAAACGATGACGATTAAGTCCCTTTAGCATTAGCTGTTGTTTATCCGCTAAATGAGCCATACAACGAGCCCCAATACCCAAAAACCAGCCTTGAGCCTGATATTGTTCCGCTAATGACAATGATCCACAAAAACCATGAATAATCACTTTATGCACACCCGACTGCTTGATCATCGAAAAGCCTTCTGCATGATCCTTAACCAGATGAACGCTGATCAACCTATCATAACTGGAAGCAATTTTTAACTGATAATCAAAGCGTTGCTTTTGCAATTGCCAATTTGGTTTATAACCATCTAACCCTATTTCTCCGATAGACAATTCAGTATGAGCTCGAACAGTCTCCTCAAACTTTATCCAATCCACAGACTTATCCACAGCCCAAGGATGCAAACCTATCGCATAATGCCACAGACTAGGTAATCTTGATCGCTCCTGTAACAGAAAAAACTCGTCAGGATGCGTCACAACGGCTAAGCCACCCACAACCCACTGAGGTTGCCAATCCACAACCTCCAATAAGTGACAATGCGTATCCAATAAAAAAGCCGAGCAATGCTCGGCTTCGGCTTTCAAGTTTTCGATTCTGCTTGAGCAAAGATTACTCCGCACTCGTAGGACCATCAACTAACTCAATAATCGCCATAGGTGCGGCATCACCAGCACGTTGACCGATCTTCAAAATACGAAGATAGCCACCTGGACGAGTTTTGAAGCGAGGACCTAAGTCAGAAAACAACTTACCAACCACAGCGGCATCACGAGTACGCGCGAACGCTAAACGGCGGTTATGCACAGAATCCTCTTTTGCTAAGGTGATCAACGGCTCAGCAAACATACGCAACTCTTTTGCTTTTGGCAACGTTGTGCGAATTGATTCATGTGTCAATAAGGCATTGGTCATGTTTTGAAACATTGCCTTACGATGAGAACTATTGCGGTTAAATTTACGACCGCGATTCATATGACGCATATTCCATGCTCCCTTAATTACTGAGCAAACTTGGCTGCTAAGGACGCTGGAGGCCAGTTATCTAGCTTCATTCCCAAGCTTAAGCCTCGTTGAGCCAAGACATCTTTAATTTCTTGCAAAGACTTCTTACCCAAGTTCGGCGTCTTAAGCAAAGCACTTTCTGTGCGCTGCACCAAGTCACCAATGTAGAAAATATTTTCCGCTTTCAAACAATTAGCCGATCTAACAGTCAATTCAAGATCATCTACAGGATGTAAGAAAACAGGTTCAAATTCAACTTCTTTACTTACGCCTTGCTTAATGTCACTGTACTGTAAATCTACAAATGCGGCTAACTGCATATGCATAATGGTGGCAGCCTGACGAATTGCTTCCTCAGCATCAATTGCACCATTTGTCTCAATGTTAATAATCAACTTATCTAAGTCTGTACGATTCTCAACACGAGTGTTTTCAACAGCATAACTGACAGAAACAACTGGCGAAAACGAGGCATCTAAACGCAACACACCAACAGGAGAAGTATCTCCTTCACGATAACGTTGGTTTGCAGGAGAATAACCGCGACCGCGTTGAACTTTCAACTGCATCGACAACTCAGCACCTGCCTCCAAATGAGCAATCACATGAGCTGGATTCATTAACTCAACATCGTGTGTTAACTCAATATCTGCCGCTGTCACAACACCCGCACCAGACTTACGTAGGGTCAAGGTTGCCTCATCACGCGAAGTCATACGCAAAGAAATGCCTTTGAGATTCAATAGAATCTCAAGCACATCTTCACGCACCCCATCTAAGGTAGTGAACTCATGCATCACGCCATCAATTTGTGCCTCAACAACAGCAGAACCTGCCATTGATGATAATAGAATACGACGTAACGCATTACCTAGTGTGTGACCAAAACCTCGTTCTAAGGGCTCTAACGTCACTTGACTATGCGTATCCGATAAACGTACAACATCCACAAGTCTTGGTGTTAACAAATCATTCATCATATCCAGCTTATCCTTATATCACAACCAAGAGTTATGAGAAATCACTCAATTACTTAGAGTACAACTCAACAATCAAGTGTTCTTTAATATCAGCTGACAAATCTGAACGATCTGGTAATGATTTGAATGTACCTTCAAACTTAGAAGTGTCAACTTCTACCCATGAAGGCAAGCCTTTTTTCGAGGCTAATTCAATTGCCGTTGCAATACGTTGATGTGAACGAGCACGCTCACGAATTGCAATGACATCACCCGCTTTAACTTGGATTGATGCAACACTTACTGCACGACCATTTAACAACACCAAACGGTGAGACACCATTTGACGTGCTTCAGCACGCGTTGCTGCAAAGCCCATGCGATAAACCACATTATCTAAACGTGCTTCTAGCAACTTCAACAAGTTATCACCTGTTGAGCCTTTCAAGCGAGCAGCTTCTTTAAAATAACCAGCAAATTGCTTCTCTAGCACGCCATAGATACGACGTACTTTCTGTTTTTCACGCAACTGAATACGATACTCAGTTGGCTTAGACATCGCCGCACCATGTTGACCTGGTGGCTGTTGCAAATTACACTTACTTTCTAAAGAACGTAAAGAACTTTTTAATTCAAGGTCTGTACCTTCACGACGTGAAAGTTTACACTTAGGACCAATATATCTTGCCATGTCAATGAACCTCGCTTACACACGACGCTTTTTCGGAGGACGACAACCATTGTGTGGAATTGGCGTCACATCTGAAATGTTCATAATTTTAAAACCTAGCGCATTGAGTGCTCTTACAGCAGACTCACGACCTGGACCAGGACCTTTAATGCGAACATCCATGTTCTTAACACCATACTCCAACGCAACAGTCCCTGCTCTTTCAGCAGCAACCTGTGCCGCGAATGGCGTTGACTTACGTGAACCACGGAATCCACTACCACCAGCGGTAGCCCAACTCAACACATTACCTTGACGATCAGAAATACTCACGATCGTATTGTTAAAACTAGCATGCACATGCGCAATCGCATCATTTACCGTAATTTTAATCTTCTTACGGACACGCGAATCTTTGGAAGGTCTAGCCATTACTGTTTCTTCCTATTATTTCTTAATTGCTTTACGGGGACCCTTGCGAGTACGCGCGTTCGTTTTGGTACGCTGACCACGCACAGGCAAGCCACGACGATGACGAATACCACGGAAACATCCCATGTCCATCAAGCGTTTAATACTCATTGATACTTCACGACGCAAATCGCCTTCAACAGCAAAGTTACCAATTTCTGCACGAATCAATTCTAACTGATCCTCAGACAAATCTTTTACTTTGGTTGATGGGCTAATATTAACAGCCGCACAAATGTTTTTCGCACGAGTCGGACCAACACCATAAATAGCGCGAAGACCGATCACGATATGCTTATTGACTGGAATATTGACACCAGCAATACGAGCCATACCTTAGCACTCCTAAAATTGTTCCAAATGGAAACGGAAACGCAGGATTTTAACAGCGAATCCAACCCTTTTCAAGTATAAAATTAACGCATTTGCATTTTTTTCATCATACCAGCATATTGACCTGACATAATGAAAGATTGCATCTGAGTCATAAAATCAAGCACTACCACTACAATGATCAATAAAGACGTTCCACCAAAATAGAAAGGAACATTCCAATATAAAATCAAAAACTCAGGTAACAAACAAACTGCTGTGATATACAAAGCACCTGCTAAGGTTAATCGAGTCATAATGGTGTCTAAATAACGCGCCGTCTGATCACCAGGACGAATACCCGGAACAAATGCTCCCGAGCGACGCAGATTGTCGGCTGTATCCTTAGGATTAAATACCACTGCGGTATAAAAGAATGCGAAAAACAAAATTGCTAACGCATACAGCGCAACGTATAACGGCTGACCAGGCGAGAGGGTTGTCGCCAAATCTTTGAGCCATCCCATATTTTCACTAGAACCAAACCAGCCGCCCAGCGATGCTGGAAAAAGAATGATACTTGATGCAAAAATAGGAGGAATGACACCTGCCATGTTTAATTTGAACGGAATGTGCGTAACCTGTTGTTGATACATAGCTCGAGCATTCGTTCTTTGAGAGAAATGAACCGTAATTCTACGCTGTCCACTCTCCACGAAAACAACAAATCCAGTTACGAGCAATACGACAGCAATCAGCATAAACACGACAAATATACCTAATTCGCCCGTACTAACCAATTCCAACGTACCACCTAACGCACTGGGTAAACCTGCTACAATACCCGCAAAAATAATGATAGAGATACCATTACCCATACCGCGTTCTGTTATTTGTTCGCCCAACCACATCAAGAAAATGGTACCAGCAACCAAGGTCGAAACCGCAATGACCATAAACCCTAATCCAGGATTGATCACTACTGAAAGACCATTGATCTGTTGTGCTTGTAACGCTATCGCTACACCAACCGCTTGAAAAGTAGCTAAAACAACAGTTCCATAACGCGTATATTGCGTGATCTTTCTTCTACCCGCCTCGCCTTCTTTTTTCAACTGCTCAAGTGTCGGCGATACAATCGTTAACAATTGAACAATAATTGAAGCAGAGATATAAGGCATAACCCCTAGCGCAAACACTGACAAACGCTCAAGAGCACCACCTGAAAACATGTTAAACATGTCCAAAATAGTCCCTTTTTGCTGTTCAAACATAGCTGCTAACGCAATAGGATCAATAGAAGGTACAGGAATGTGAGTTCCTAAGCGATATACAATCAGCGCACCCACAACAAAGAGAATGCGCTGAACCAGCTCTTGAGACCAAGAGGCAGTAGATGGATGAGAAACAGACATGAATTATGCTTCTTTCACTTGTCCGCCAGCAGCTTCAATTGCCGCTTTAGCAGATGCAGTTGCACGAATACCAACCAAAGTCACTGCTTTAGAAAGGCTTCCACCAGCAACGACTTTAACAAAGTCATACTTACCACTAATCAGACCAGCAGCTTTTAAGGCAGCAACATCTACAACGTCAGAATCAACTTTACTCAAATGCTCCAAACGAATATCTGTCGTACGTAAGCCTTTTAGTGAAACGAAACCAACCTTAGGTAAACGGCGTTGTAAAGGCATTTGACCACCTTCAAACCCCACTTTATGGTAGCCACCAGCGCGAGACTTCTGACCCTTATGTCCTTTACCAGATGTTTTACCTAGCTTAGAACCCATACCACGACCTAATCTCTTAGGTGCTTTTTTTGCGCCATCTGCTGGCGAAAGATCATTCAATTGCATCATGCCACCTCTTCCACTTTGAGCATATACTCAACCGTACGAATCATGCCACGAACTTCAGGAGAGTCTTTTAATACGCGAGAATGATTCAATTTACGAAGCCCTAAGCCTTTAACCGTAGCACGATGATTAGGCTTGCGACCAATAGGGCTTTTCACCAACGTCACTTTTACTTGTGCCATGATTTATTTCCCCAATACTTCGGCAACAGTCTTACCACGCTTTGCAGCAATATAGTCAACTGTATGCATATCTGTTAAACCTTTTACAGCTGCGCGAACAACGTTACCATCATTACGAGCACCAACGATTTTTGACATGATATTATGAACGCCTGCCGCTTCCATTACCGCACGCATCGCACCACCAGCGATAACACCAGTACCTTCAGACGCTGGCAACAAAATTACTTTAGTTGCACCATGCTCAGCAATAGTCGGGTGAACCAAGGTACCATTGTTCAATGATACTTCACGCATACTTTGCTTTGCTTTATCCATTGCTTTTTTGATCGCTACAGGTACTTCACGAGCTTTACCAGTACCAAATCCCACACGACCATTACCATCACCAACAACCGTTAAGGCAGAGAATGTCAACACTCGACCACCTTTAACAACTTTAGTAACGCGACGGATAGAGACTAATTTTTCAATCAGCGCATCACGCTGCTGCTCTTTATCTTCGATTTCGATACTCATTTTATCCATCCTTAGAACTTGAGCCCAGCTTCACGCGCAGCATCTGCTAACGCCTTAACACGTCCATGGTAAAGGAAACCCGAACGATCAAAAGCAACCTCAACAACACCAGCTTGTTGTGCACGAGCTGCAATCGTTTTGCCAACAAAAGCAGCAGCATCGACATTACCCGTATACTTCACGTCAGCTGCAACTGCTTTCTCAACAGTAGAGGCAGAAGCAATTACTGTCGAACCATCTGCTGATAACAATTGTGCATACATATGACGAGGTGTACGCATGATCGATAAACGTGGCATGCACAACTCACGGATTTTCATGCGTGTACGCTTAGCACGACGCAGACGACTGGTCTTCTTATCCATGTCTTAATCCTTACTTCTTCTTCACTTCTTTACGAATAATAACTTCATCAGCATACTTCACACCCTTGCCTTTATAAGGCTCTGGCGGACGGTAGCCACGAATTTCTGCCGCCACTTGACCCAAAACTTCTTTATTGATGCCTTTCAGCACAATTTCAGTTTGAGAAGGCGTTTCTGCAGTAATTCCCTCTGGCAATTTGTGCACAACAGGATGAGAAAAACCAAGCGTTAGGTTTACACTGTTACCTTGCGCCGCCGCACGATAACCAACCCCAACTAACAGTAATTTTCTTTCAAAACCTGCGCTAACACCAGTAACCATGTTTGCTAAATTTGCTCTCATTGTTCCTGCTTGTGTCCAAGCTTCATTACGCTCAGCAACCACACCAACAGAGACAACACCATCAGCAACAGCAACATTTACTAGCGAATGGACTGGACGAGTTAACGTGCCTTTCGCACCCTTAACGGTAACAGAACCATTAGCAACACTAACTTCTACGCCCTTGGGTAAAGTAATAGAACTTTTTGCAATACGTGACATGTTTCAACCCCTTACGCAACTGTGCAAATAACTTCACCACCAACACCCGCACCGCGAGCTTGGCTGTCCGTCATAATGCCACGAGAAGTAGAAACGATAGCAATCCCTAAACCACCCATTACTTTAGGCAGTTCTTCTTTGCCCTTATAAACACGTAATCCTGGACGGCTTACACGCTTAATAGACTCAATAACAGGCTTACCTTGGAAATACTTAAGCTCAATTTTTAAATTTTGCAAACCATTTTGTGATACTTCTGCAAAATCAGAAATATAACCTTCCGCTTTAAGTACTTTAGCAATTGCCTTCTTAACTTTTGATGAAGGCATTTCAACCATGCGATGTGTAGCTCTTTGCGCATTCGAAATGCGAACCAGCATATCACCGATAGGGTCAGACATACTCATGATCTATGATCCTTATAAAAATGCTTCTTACCAGCTAGCTTTGCGCAGACCAGGGATTTCGCCGCGCATGGTCAATTCACGCAATTTAATACGACACAAACCAAACTTACGATAAACACCGTGTGGTCTTCCAGTCAAACGACAACGACGCTGCTTACGAATCTCAGCAGAGTCTCTTGGCATCTTGTTTAATGCTTCAGCCGCAGCAATACGCTCATCAAAACTTAGAGAAGCATCACGACTACGAGCTCTTAACGCTTCACGCTTTTCTTTATAGCGTTCAACCAATTCTGCACGTTTCTTATCGCGCTCAATCATTGAGATTTTAGCCATAATTCAACCTTACTTTTTGAAAGGGAAACGGAACGCAGCCAATAACGCACGACCTTCATCGTCCGTACGAGCTGTTGTCGTAATCGTAATATTCATCCCACGCATTGCATCGACTTTCTCGAATTCAATTTCTGGGAAAATAATTTGCTCACGAATACCGAAGTTATAGTTACCCATACCATCGAAACCCTTTGCATCTAAACCACGAAAATCTCGTACGCGAGGTAAAGCAACGTTTACCAAACGATCAAAAAACTCGTACATCTGTGCACCACGAAGAGTTACTTTACAACCAATTGGCCAGCCTTCACGCACTTTAAAACCTGCAACAGATTTACGCGCAAGCGTCTGAACTGGTTTTTGACCCGCAATCTTTTCCATATCAGCAATTGCATTAGTCAACACTTTCTTGTCTGCCAGTGCTTCACCAACACCCATATTTAGAGTAATCTTAGTGATTTTAGGCACTTGCATTACTGACTTGTAACCAAACTGAGTTAACAGTGCTGGCACAACATCTTTCTGATAAAAACCTTTTAATCTTGCCATGACAATCATCCGCTATCAATCAACAACCTTACCGGTTGACTTGAAAAAGCGCACTTTTTTACCATCAACAAACTTAAAGCCAACTCTGTCAGCTTTTTGTGTTTCGGTATTAAATAACGCCACATTTGAGACATGAATGGTTGCTTCTTTAGAAACAATACCACCCTCAACGCCCATTGCAGGATTTGCTTTAACATGCTTTTTACGAATATTAACGCCTTCAACTACAATGCGATTGTCTTTAAGAATAGCTTCGACAACACCTCGTTTACCCTTATCACCACCAGTGATAACGACAACTTCATCGCCCTTACGAATACGATTCATAATCACCTGTTCCTTATAGAACTTCTGGAGCCAAAGAGACAATTTTCATAAACTTCTCACCACGAAGCTCACGTGTCACTGGCCCAAAAATACGTGTACCGATTGGCTCTTGTTTATTGTTCAGAATAACAGCCGCGTTATCATCAAAACGAATCAAACTACCATCAGCACGTCTTACACCTTTAGCTGTACGAACAACTACCGCTGTATAAACATCACCCTTCTTCACACGACCTCTAGGTGCCGCGTCCTTAACACTAACCTTGATGAGATCACCAACACCAGCATAACGACGCTTAGAACCACCTAGCACTTTAATACACATTACTCGACGAGCGCCTGAATTATCCGCTACATCAAGAATTGTCTGCATTTGAATCATTGCAGGCCCCTAAGAAATTAAGAAAACACAATAACCGCTAATTGAGTCAGTATTGCAAGCAACTTAACTCAAAAAGCGGCGTAACGAATCACGATTGGCTAATTATAATCAATCTTGAGCGCGTTCGTCAACACTTACCAACATCCAAGATTTATTTTTAGAGATTGGCTTAGTCTCAGCGATCGTTACTTTATCACCTAATGCACAAGTATTTTCAGCATCATGAGCCATGTACTTACTTGTCTTACGCATTACCTTTTTGTATAACGGATGACGCACAGAACGCTCAACCATTACAACGATAGTTTGTGGTGTCTTTGCAGCACTAACAACAACGCCTTGCAAAGTTCGTTTTGTACCCTTACTCATGCTGATACCTCTTTCTGATTGATAAAGGTCTTAACGCGAGCAATGTTACGACGCACTTTGCGGATCATTGAAGTATCACGCAATTGACCTAATTTAAACTGCATACGCAAATTGAATTGCTCCTTACGCAGCGCAACGAGCTCTTCTTTTAGCTCTACAATAGTTTTATTTTGCAATGCGTTCATGGTTACATCACCGAGCGTTTAACGAAGACAGTCTTAACTGGTAACTTAGCTGAAGCCAATGCAAATGCTGCACGAGCCGCTTCTTCAGTTACCCCCTGAATTTCATAGAGCACCTTACCAGGTTGAATTTGAGCAACCCAATACTCCACGCTACCCTTACCTTTACCCATACGAACTTCTAGAGGCTTTTGTGTAATTGGCTTGTCTGGGAAGACACGAATCCAAATTTTACCACCCCGTTTAACCGAACGAGTTAAGGCACGACGGGCAGCTTCAATCTGACGCGAAGTAAGATTACCACGCTCAACAGATTTAAGACCAAACTCGCCAAAGCTCACAGAACTACCTGTTTGAGCTAAGCCACGATTACGACCCTTTTGAACTTTACGAAATTTTGTACGCTTTGGTAATAACATCTCAATACTCCTTACTTAGCCGCATTAGCACGCGAACGGCGTGGCTTAGGAGCATCAGCAGGCTTATCTTGAACCAAAGGAAGCTTACCTAAAACTTCGCCTTTGAAAATCCATACTTTTACGCCTAAAATGCCATATGTCGTTTTAGCTTCAAAGAAACCATAATCAACATCAGCACGGAAAGTATGTAAAGGAACGCGACCTTCACGATACCACTCAGTACGAGCGATCTCAGCTCCATTAACACGACCAGAAACCATGATCTTAATACCTTTCGCACCAGAGCGCATCGCATTGGTTACGGCACGCTTCATCGCACGACGGAACTGAACACGCTTCTCTAACTGCTGAGTAATAGACTCAGCAACTAACTGAGCTTCCAATTCAGGTTTACGAACTTCCTCAAGGTTAATAGATACAGGCACGCCAGCTAACGCGCTCACTTCTTTACGAAGTGCTTCAATATCTTCACCTTTACGACCAACAATATTACCAGGTCTTGCCGCATGTAATGTAATGCGCATACCATTTGCAACACGATCAATCATAATCTTGCTCAGACCATGTGCCATTAACTTATCTTTTAGAAAGGTTCTAATTTCAAAGTCGTTAACAACGAAATCAGCAAAATTTTTGCTATTAGCATACCAGCGCGAGTTCCACTCTTTCGTGATCCCCAGGCGAATGCCATTTGGATGGACTTTCTGACCCATTTCTCACTACTCCTTAACGCTTGTCGCCAACAACAACAGTAATATGACTCAAACGCTTAACAATACGGTTACCGCGTCCTTTCGCTCTTGCTTGCATACGCTTCATACGAGGACCCTCGTCAACATATACAGCAACCACACTTAAGGTATCGATGTCTGCGCCTTCGTTATTTTCAGCGTTGGCGATTGCAGAATCCAACACCTTCTTAACTAATTCGCCTGCTTTTTTATCCGAAAATGCCAGCATATTTACAGCCGTTTCAGCAGATTTACCACGGATAAGATCCGCAACTAAACGTGCTTTTTGCGGTGAAATGCGGGCATAACGATGCACTGCTTTTACTTGCATAATTTTGCTCCTTATTTCTTCGCTTTCTTATCGGCCGCATGACCACGGAAAGTACGAGTTAACGAAAACTCGCCTAACTTATGACCAACCATATTTTCAGTTACATAAACAGGGATATGCTCTTTACCATTGTGAACAGCAATTGTCATCCCTACCATTTCAGGCAGAATCATGGAACGGCGCGACCAAGTTTTGATCGGCTTTTTCGAACCAGACTCCTTAACGTCGAGCACCTTTTTCCAAAGGTGATGGTCAACGAATGGACCTTTTTTAATCGAACGTGGCATGTCTTAATCCTTATTTTTTCGCTTGATGGCGTGAACGAACAATAAATGCATCGTTACGCTTACTCTTACGGGTCTTCTTACCTTTAGTTTGAATACCCCATGGTGTCACTGGATGCTTACCAAATGTACGCCCTTCACCACCACCGTGTGGGTGATCAACAGGGTTCATTGCAGTACCACGAACAGTTGGACGAATACCTCTCCAACGCGTTGCACCAGCTTTACCTAACTTACGCAAGTTGTGCTCAGTATTACCTACTTCACCAATCGTTGCTTTACATTCAGGGTTAACACGACGCAATTCACCTGAGCGTAGGCGCACTAACACAAAAGCACCATCACGACCAGCAACTTGAATTGAAGTACCAGCAGAGCGAGCAATCTGTGCTCCCTTGCCTACTTTCATTTCCATCGCATGGACAACTGTACCCACAGGAATATTGCGCAACGGCAATGTATTACCCACTTTGATATCGGCAAACTGTGCAGACACCACAGTTGCACCAATTTCAATATTGCGTGGCGCAAGAATATAACGACGTTCACCATCAGCATATTTCAATAATGCTAAATGCGCAGAACGGTTTGGATCATACTCTAAACGCTCAACCACTGCTGGTACATCTAATTTATCACGCTTAAAGTCAACTAAACGATAATGACGCTTATGACCACCACCCTGATGACGAACCGTAATATGACCGTTATTGTTACGACCACCTTTACCACTTAAACTTTCCAACAATGGTGCGAATGGCTTGCCCTTATGCAATAAAGGCTCAACAATTTGCACGACAAAACGCTGTCCTGCAGATGTTGGTTTTTTCTTGACGATCTTAGCCATGACTTAACCCCTTACTCTGCTGACATGAATTCAATTTGCTGACCTGACTGAAGACTAACAATAGCCTTACGTACAGCATTACGACGACCTGGACGACCACGGAACATCTTACGCTTACCAGCTAGGTTAATCACATTCACAGCAGTAACAGTAACATTAAACAACGCTTCTACAGCAGCCTTGATTTCTGGTTTAGTTGCATTGACATCTACGTCAAATACATACTGACTTTTTTCAGCCAAACGAGCTGCTTTTTCAGAAATTTTTGGTGCTTTTACGATTGTGTATAACTTTTCTTGATTCATGCCAGACGCTCCTCAATTGCTTTGAGTGCATCACGAGTAATCACAACCTTACCATAACCAATCAAGCTTACAGGATCGATGCCATCAACATCACAAACCCCACCAGCATAAACGTTACGTGATGCAAGATATAAATTCTCATCAAGAGACTCGGTCACAAATAACGCATCAGAAACACCCAATGTTTTCATCTTTGCGACAAACTCTTTAGTTTTAGGCGTATCTAACTTAATGCTATCAACCACAACCAAACGATCTTGACGATTTAATTCTGCAAAAATACTACGCATTGCTGCACGGTACATTTTTTTGTTCACTTTTTGATCAAAGCTACGAGGTTTAGCCGCAAATGCGCGACCACCGCCAACCCAAATTGGACCAACAGAAGAACCAGCACGAGCACGACCAGTACCTTTTTGACGGAATGGTTTTTCTTTACCACCGACAATCTCAGCACGTGTTTTTTGTGCTTTTGTACCCGAACGGGCACGAGCCATAAAGGCCACAACCACTTGATGTACTAGTGCTTCATTGAAATCCACACCAAATACTGCATCGCTGGCAGAAACAGAACCATTGTTAGCACCTGTCATACCATCAAAGAGTTTAATATCCATAAACTTCCTTCCTTAGCCTTTGACTGCTGGTGAAACAATAACGTCAGAACCATTTGCACCAGGAACTGCACCCTGAACCAAAATCAGACCGTTATCGCTATCGATACGAACAACTTTAAGGTTAAGCGTTGTTACTTGTTCTGCACCCATATGTCCAGGCATTTTTTTACCCTTGAATACGCGACCTGGCGTTTGGTTCTGACCTGTAGAACCCACAACGCGGTGAGAACGAGAGTTACCATGCGTCATATCTTGAGTACGGAAATTGTGACGCTTTACAGAGCCAGCAAAACCTTTACCCTTAGAAGTTCCCGTTACATCAACTTTAGTTCCTTCAGAGAACAAACCAACAGTAAATTCTGTTGCGCCTTGATGTTGCGATAACTCTTCTGCAGAAAGACGGAATTCCCACAAACCACGACCAGCATCAACAGCATTCTTAACAAAATGCCCTGCTTCTGCCTTATTGATACGATTAGACTTGATACCACCTGTGGTTACTTGAACCGCAACATAGCCATCAGAATCTTCTGACTTGAAACGCACCACTCGATTTGCTTCTACCTCAATCACCGTAACTGGTGTTGATGTACCAGAAGCATCAAATACGCGTGTCATGCCTAGTTTTTTTCCAACTAAACCAAGACTCATTTGATTTACCTCATTTATTATTACAGATACCATTACAATTGATGGTAGCCATCTCTTAATTAACGCAGTTCGATCTCTACATCAACACCTGCTGCCAAATCCAACTTCATCAACGAATCAACCGTTTTTTCTGTTGGCTCAACAATTTCAAGCATACGCTTGTGGGTACGCAACTCATATTGATCACGCGCATCTTTGTTAACGTGCGGAGAGACCAAAATGGTAAAACGTTCCTTTTTGCTAGGAATAGGAATCGGACCACGAACTTGTGCGCCAGAGCGCTTAGCGGTTTCACTAATTTCTTTCGCCGCCTGATCGATCAAACGGTGATCAAAGGCTTTCAAGCGAATGCGAATGCTTTGAGTTGCCATGTTTATCTCCAAAGAACAAAAACAAAGCAGCAGCCCTACAGGCTGCTGCAGAATTTAGAATTATAGACCGCTCTATATAAAAAAGCAATCTATAATCTAACACCTAATTAAAAAATTAAGCAATCACTTTAGAGACAACGCCAGCACCTACGGTACGACCACCTTCACG
>CAZLOM010000004.1:0-28287 GCA_964561185.1 uncultured Piscirickettsiaceae bacterium | reverse complement strand
ACTTTTTAACCACCAGTTTGATGGGGTTGGTCTTATTTCACTTCCAAATCAACCCTCTGCGTCCTTATTTGCCGAGTGGTAATCAACACACACAAACCCTTGCCTATCTTACCTCAAACCTTCAACAGATGATTTTCTCTGTTCTTAATCAGTTGGATTGTTGACGCTCACGTTGTCTGGAGGCTTCGACAACCAACACCCGATAGGATACTCTTACCGCCTGCTTTGGGAATGACGTTCACTTGGGCGGTGATGCGCTCTTTGAGTGCTGGCACATGCGAAATCACGCCGATCAGCTTGCCATCTTGTTGCAGATTGGCAAGGGTGTCGAGTGCAGTATTTAAGGCTTCATCGTCCAAGGTTCCGAAGCCTTCATCCAAAAATAACGAATCAACGCGCACCTTGTGGCTTGCCATCTGCGATAAGCCCAAGGCTAAGGCAAGACTGATGATAAAACTTTCACCGCCTGAAAGGTTTTTGGTAGAGCGAATTTCGCCTGCTTGATAACGATCAATCACGTTAAGTTCTAGGGGTTGTTGTTCATCACGAATCAGCAGATAACGATCACTCATGGTTTGTAGCTGCTGATTGGCATAATGCACCAGCAGTGCAAAGGTTAGACCTTGGGCAAAGTTACGATATTTTTTACCATCGGCAGAGCCAATGAGGCTATGCAGATTCGTCCAACGCTGATAATCCTTTTCCACCAGCCTTAGGGTATGTTGTTTGTCTTGAAGACGTTGTGTGGCAACCGCATTCTCTGCCAATCGGTGTTTAAGACTGGCTAGGGTTTCTTGTTGTTGCATCAGGCCTTGTTGATCATGGAGCAGTGATGCTTCCAATGTTTCACGTGTAACATCCGTGAGCTGACGTGCCTCCTCTTGTTGTAAGCGATTTTCCCGCTCTTGACGGGTTGCCTTGAGCGTGGTTTGCTGTGTGTCTAGGTGATTGGCTTCTTGGCTTAAGGCATTGATCTCTGCTCGACTGAGGCAAGCCGCAATAAAATCCGCCTCTTGCTGAAAGCCGAGTGCCTTAATCTGCGTTAAGCCGTTGGCTTCTAAGTGGATGAGTTGTTCCTGCCGTTGGCTCATGGCTTGAGTAAGGCTATCCATCTGTGTTTGGGTCTTGTGCCATGCTTGCTGTTGCGTTTGATGACGATGACGAAGGCTCTGCTCCTGTTGTTCGGCTAGGGTAATTTCTGTTTGCAAAGCGCGTTCTCGTACATCAGGGTCTTGGTCAGCGTAACCGTCGATGCGTTGCTGACGCAGATCAGCAAGCTGTTGTGTCATCTGTGCCTGCTCTTGACGTTTCTGTGTCAGCTGTTGTGTGTGTTGCTCAATCTGTCGTGCTTGTTGTTGTAATGAGAAGGTGTGCTCAGTGAGTTTTTGTTGTTGTTTGTCTAACGCTTGCAGGGTTTCCTCATATTCCTCTGCTTGGGTGATTCGTTCGCTGAGTTGCTCAATACGCGCTTCAGTTGCGTTGGCTGTGGGAATATTGCCTTCAGCAAAAGGGTGATGGGTTGCACCACACAGCGGACAGGCTTGACCGTCGCTGAGGGTCTCGCGCAGTTCACTGAGTTCAGCAATACGGTTAAGCAGAAGCAATTCACGCAATAGTCCCTCTTTTTCCTGCCGATATTCACGTAATAAGCGACCAGCCAACAGCTGTTGCAATTGTTGTTCGATGGTGGTTTTTTGCTGATACAACTGTGCTGTTTTCTGCTGATGGCTGTCTTGTTGTTTGTGGTGTTGACGCGCTTCTTTGGTCAAAGCCGTTTGCGCTGTGTCTATTTGTTCTTGCCACTGATGATGCGTCTTGGTGAGTTGTTCTATTTGCTGGTCGAGCAGGCGAGCCTGTTGTCTGGCAGGTTGATCTTGTTGAAATACGGCTTTCGCTTGTTGAGTCTGTTGTTCCGCTGAGGTGAGGGCAGGGGTGAGTTGAGCAAGCTGATCGGTTTGTTGTTTGAGTTGGTCATGCAACCTAGGTAATGTCTGTTGATCTCTTGCTTGTTGCTCTCGGGTGTGGGTCAGTCGTGCGTATTCCGCAGAAAGGCTGTCGGCTTGTTGCGCCCAATATAACACTTGACGCTGAGGCAAGAAGTGCTCTAACGCCTGAGTCAGTTTCTGCTCTTCTCGGGTCAGCTCAGACAAGGCTTGGCGAAGTTGGTCGAGCTGAGTGAGCCATTGAATGGCGGCTTCTGTGGTTTTGCAAGATTGAGTCAGTTGGGTGACTTGTGTTTGTCCTGTTTCTATGGCTTGTTGATGCGCTGCAAGTTGCTCTGGGGGGAGCAGTGCGATGCCGTCCATTTCAGACAGCAAGTGATTGCGCTGTTCTTGTATGTTGCGTTGGTACTCATGCACCTTAATGGAGATATTGCTGTAAATGTCACTGCCTGTGATCTGCTCTAAAATCGGGGCGCGTTCATCCGCTGAGGCGTGCAGGAAAGCAGAAAAAGCCCCTTGGGCAAGGAGCATAGAGCGGGTAAAACGATCAAAGTCCATGCCCGTGAGGCTGATGATTTGCTCCGCAGTGCCTCTGAGACTAGACTCGATTAACTTGCCTGTGTCGGCATGAGAAACCTCATGCTTGGGTATTTGTAATTCCCCCTGAGCCGATTTGCGGGCGCGATGTTGACTCCAATGGCTGGTGTATCTGCCTTCTGCTGTGGCAAAGGTGACTTCAGCAAAGCATTCTCCTGTTTGGCGCGACATCAGTTCATTGCTGGTTTTGTTGAGTTTGGCGAGGCGAGGGGTGCGACCATAAAGCGCGAGACAGATGGCATCGAGCAGGGTTGTTTTACCCGCGCCAGTGGGCCCTGTAATGGCAAATAAGCCCGAAAATTCTGGGTGGGTGAGGTCAACTTCCCATTCACCGCGCAAAGCGTTGAGGTTTTTGAAACGGATGCGCAAGATTCTCATTCGGCTGTCTCCGCTTCGTTGAGGGCGTTAATGACCTCTTGATAGGTGTCTCGTAATTCGGCTTGTTGCGCTTCTGGAATGGCATTGGCGGTCAGGCAATGGTTAAACACTTCTATTAGGCTGAGGTCATCTAGGCTGGCGTTCGGTGTGGATTGCGTCGCGTAGTGCGCAAGAATACGATTGTTTTTGATGCGAACCAGCGTGAGTTGCGTCTTAGCGACACTGGCTTCTAACGGTTCGCGCAGATCCGCGATGAGTTCATCGCCCGTATAAATCAGTTCTAGCCATGCCGATGAGGCTTGCTTTGCCAGTTCCGCAATCCCTGCCAGCAGGTAAGGTAAATCCCCTGTGAGGCGTTCTAGTGGTTGAAAGGTCGGAATCTTCAACAGCTCGACCGATACGATGGGACGAGCGTCTTTCTGGGGTTCAAGGGTGACGAGACACAGGCTTTTTTGTTCTTTGGCTTCGCCAAAACTCATGGCTAGGGGCGAACCGCTATAACGCATGGTTTCACACTGATTGACCAACTGTGGACGATGCAAATGCCCCAAGGCAAGATAGTCAATCGCGCTCGGAAACACCTCAGCAGTGACGTAAGCCAATGAACCCACATAGAGATCGCGCACACCATCACCATCGGAAGTCTGTCCGCCAGCGGTGAACAAATGCCCCGTAGCGACAATCGGAATGGCACGACCCAGTTGTTCGCGTTTTTCTTCTGCCAATTGCACCACCTGCGCATAGTGATCACGAATGCCCGCGATTTGTTTGCGTGCCTTATCGGCAGTGTCTTCACCAACATCGACCTGACGAATGTCCTTATCACGCAAATAAGGCACGGCACAGACCAGTAACTCAGGCTCTCCTTGAGGGTTGTTCAGCAGAATCACTTCCTCTGCCAGCTCATCGCTCATTTGACCAATCACTTGCACATTGAGTTGGTTCAGCAGAGCCTTAGGGGCTTCTAAAAAGGAAGGTGAGTCATGATTTCCAGCGGTGATAATGATGTGTCGGCAGGGCGTTTGTGTTGCTTGGTGCAGAAAGCGGTAATACAGATTCTGAGCGCGATTGCTCGGTGTAGTCGTATCAAAAATATCTCCAGCAATCAAGAGTAGGTCAACTGCTTCCTGCTTGAGGGTATCAATCATCCAATCAAGAAAGGCTTCAAACTCCTGATAGCGATGCTGTCCGTACAGACTTCGTCCGATATGCCAGTCAGAGGTATGGAGCAGTTTAATGGGTTTTGAGTGAGCGTTGGGTAGCATCATTCTGTTGTCCAGTCTAGGCTTCGCAGAAGTTCCGCGAGGGTGGTTTTGTGTTGGGTGATCAGTTGGTAGGCAGAGCCTTCTAGGCTTGTCCAGTCACCTTGTTGCACCTGTTGTTGTACCAGTCGTTTCCAGTCGGTGAGGCTGGCATGAGGTTGTGATAACAGGGCTTCAAATTCAGCGTTGGCTTGCCATATTTCCATCACCGCAATGCGTCCACGATAGCCCGTCATGGCACACAGTGGACAGCCAACGGCAATGGCCATTTGTTCAGGTATCGGGTGATGAGGGAATAGGTCAGCAATCTGCTGGGCTTGTGTTGGGCTAATGTTTTCTAACCGATGGCAAGCACAGACTTTGCGCACCAGTCGTTGTGAAATGATGCCCGTCAAACTGCCAGCCAAAAATCCTCGCGCCACGCCCATTTCCATCAGTCTCAGTAGGGCGGTATGATTGTGGTTGGCGTGAATGGTGGCAAGGACGCGATGTCCTGTCATGGCGGCACGTAGGGTCATTTGTGCGGTGTCTTGATCACGAATTTCACCAAGCAAAAGCACATCAGGGTCTTGGCGTAGTAGGGCGCGTAATCCCGTGGCAAAGGTTAAGCCTATGTCTTCGCGGATTTGGGTTTGTCGCACACGCGGAATGTGGTATTCAACAGGGTCTTCTAGCGTCATCATATTCAGCCCTTGTCCTTGTAGCGCAGACAGCATGGCGTAAAGGCTGGTGGTTTTTCCTGAGCCCGTTGGTCCACAAACCAACATCATGCCTTGTGGGCGCGTGAGCAGTTGGTGTAGATGTTGGATGGCGGTATCGGGTAAGCCGAGTTGTGCTAAGGATAGGGCTTGCTTGTCTTTGTCGAGCACCCTCAGCACGAGGCTTTCCCCTTGGGTGACGGGCATACTGGCAACCCGAAAATCAATCCAATGTCCTGCAATGTTGCTATTGAGATGTCCATCTTGTGGCAAACGAGACTCGGTGATGTCCATTTCTGCCATGAGTTTCAGTCGTACCAGCAGGGCAGGCCATACCAGACGATGCAACAATCGTGTTTCACGTAGAACACCATCAATGCGGTAGGAAAGACGCACATAGCCTTGCTCAGGTTCAAAATGAATATCGGAAGCCCCTTGTCGAACCGCTTCAAACAGAATCGCGTCCACCAAGCGTACAATCGGATGAACATAAGAAGGGTCTTGTTGGGTCAGGGATTGCAAGGATAAGACTTGCGCAGGGGCTTGCCCTGATTCGAGCTGGGAAAGGATGCCATCAATCGACAAGTCATAGCCATAATACTGATCAATGGCATGAAGAATATCTTTTTCTGGTGCGATATAGAGTTTCAGCCTTGGGGTCGGCTGAGGCAGTTGCTGACGGATTCTGTCCATCATCAGCAGATGGTCGGGCGTGACAGCCGCCAATTTCAAGCGGTTTTCAATGGCATCAAAGGCAAAGGGCAAAATGCCCAACTGACGCGCTAAGGCTTGCGGTATCAGGGCTAACGCCTGCGCATCAGGAATCATTTGTGTCAGCGAAATGCTAGGATAACCTGCGGATTGCCCTAGCGTTTGACTGAGTTGTTCGGGGGTAATAAAGTGAAAATCGACCAGAATTTCGCCCAGCTTACGCTGGACGAGCTTCTGTTCAGCCAGTGCGATGCGTAACATCTGCTCATTGATCAAGCCTTGTCGAATCAAGGCTTCACCGAGGCGTTCATGATGAGGGTGTGCGCGAGAAAGTGCTGGATTCATTGTGCCTCCCCTATCTTGTCATTGTGCCCATTGAGTCTGTGTTACGCAACGGCAGAATCAGTCTTCTTTGCTTTCTGCACTCACTTGTTGAGGGAGTTTCTTGGCGCGAATCTGTGCCGCTAAGGCTTGAGTGGTTTCTGGATTGGCTTTGAGGTATTGACGTACATTGTCTTTACCTTGACCAATTTTTGTACCCTGATAACTATACCAAGCACCAGACTTGTCAATCAGCCCAAGATCAACCGCTTGTTCAATGACCTCACCTTCAAACGAAATACCTTCACCGTAAAGAATTTCAAAGGTTGCTTCTTTGAAAGGCGGCGCGATTTTGTTTTTGACCACCTTAACCTTGGTTTCATTGCCTAGGGCTTCATCACCTTTTTTCACCGCACCGATACGACGGACATCTAAACGCACCGACGCATAGAATTTCAAGGCATTACCGCCAGTAGTCGTTTCTGGGCTACCGAACATCACACCAATTTTCATGCGAATCTGGTTAATGAAAATAACCATGGTGTTGGTTCTGCTGATGTTTGCCGTGAGCTTACGCAAGGCTTGTGACATCAATCGTGCTTGTAACCCCATATGCGAATCCCCCATGTCGCCTTCGATTTCAGCTTTTGGTGTGAGGGCGGCAACCGAGTCAACGACCACAATATCCACACTGCCAGAACGAACCAGCATATCAGTGATTTCAAGAGCTTGTTCACCATGATCTGGTTGCGATACCAGCAAATCACTCAGGTTTACACCGAGTTTTTCCGCATATTGTGGGTCAAGCGCGTGCTCGGCATCAACGAATGCCGCTGTGCCACCTTGTTTTTGAATCTGCGCGATGACCGTGAGGGCGAGGGTGGTTTTACCCGAAGATTCTGGACCATAAATCTCGATAATGCGTCCGCGAGGCAATCCACCAGCCCCTAGGGCAATGTCTAGCCCAAGCGATCCTGTTGAGACGACTTGAATATCACGTAACGTTGAACCATCGCCCAATCGCATGATCGACCCTTTACCAAATTGGCGTTCAATTTGCGTGAGGGCGGCGGCAAGGGCTTGTTTCTTTTGTTCATCCATGATGAGTTTGCTCCTACGAATAAGCATCTATTGTGTTAAAAATCAGTTAATGACTCGTTTTAGTGACATTACTTAGTGGCACTACTTAGCGACTATGCTGTGCTTTCGTCCTGCTGATTGAGGCAGGCTAACATTCCCGTTAACGCGGCGAAACAAGCCTGCTGGCGAATGCTATCACGATCCCCCTTGAAGATAAATTTCTCTTTACGTAAAGGAATATGATGCCCAACCCAAGCAATCCATACCGTACCAACAGGTTTTTCATCACTGCCCCCCGATGGACCTGCAATGCCTGAGATGGCGACACTCAAATGAGCGTGCGATGCTTGTAACGCGCCAATCACCATCTCTTCGATACAGGCACCGCTGACCGCTCCCTGTCCGATCAGCGTTGCCTCCCTTACACCGAGCATTTCCATTTTTGCATCGTTGCTGTAAGTGATAAAGGCGCGATCAAACCATTGAGAACTCCCCGCAATGGAAGTCAGCAATTCGGCAAGCATTCCCCCCGTGCAGGACTCAGCAAGACTGATGATACGTTTTCTTTTGACAAGATGTGTCGCGAGCAGTTGAGTGGTATCAAGAAGTTGTTGGCGCATGATCCTTTCCTTTGGCTAAAGTATCCGATAAAAAGGTGTGACTGTTGGTTACTATTTTACCACTTTAGAGGGTTTTATGTGTGGTGTGATCGGCAGGATAGTCAACGAGGTTTGGCTTCACAACCACTTAGACAAAAAGGCGCGACGATTCACCTCAACCTTATTCTCAATCGTTGCCTCAGCAACCTTAGCCGCTTGCTCCTTAGCTTCTAATTCAGCCTGCTTTTGCGCACGCACGGCATTACGGAAAGCAATCACCTCACCCCATGCTTGATAAGCCGATTCATTATCGGCATATTTCATCATATTCTGCACCAGTGGTTGAATCCAATAGTGTCCTAACAGCGGATGATAATTCAAGTGGGTTTGAATCGCTTTGCCGTCGATCAGGATGGGCATGAGCGGACCAATCACGCAATAAGGTTGATCCAGCCGTGATTCTGCTTGCCAATCCTCAGGGAGCGATTTATCAGCCAGCACATCAGCCGTCATGGGAAAAAACACTCTCGATAACATCCAAGGCGTTAATAACCACACCTCTTTCCACTGTTCACCCTCTTGCCAACCGCGAAGATCAACGCTCAGGCGATGGTTAATACCCATCATCGCATCGGCGAAATCATCGTTATAGACTTGCGTGAAGACTTGAGAGACAGCCGTATCCAAAGGCATAGCAGACTGTGCTTCATGAAATACTTGCCAGTGAGTGGACTGGATAGGCGGTAACGCATTAGATGAGTCACTCATGATGAAATAAGGTCTCTAGTCTTTTTGCCCAATCTTTATACAACAGCAGATCCGTATGAATTTTGACCGCCGTCGCAAACTTAGGAATCCATGCTTGCAAAGACAGCAATAGATCTGCAATCTGCTCTTCTGCTTCACGGTGATGCTCAATCATAAACGCAAGAAACTGCAATTCTGTCCCCAGAAAGTCGGTTGGTAGCTCTGCTTCCACCTTAAAGCCTGCGTCACCATACCACTGGCTCATGCGTAATACCGTTTCGCCCATCATCTGACCTTCCGTCCAGACAGACTCAAATGGCATACAGGGCGTTTTAGGATGACCGCTCACAAAAAGGCGCGTATGCTCTGCTTGCCAATGTTCCAATGGTGTCTGTTGCAGTTGTATTAATGCTTCTGCGGATAACCAAGGCAACTGAGGAGCAAGCTCCTCTAAAGTAGCCAAAGACTCCTCACAAGGTTCAGCCAATAATGCGGATAATATATCCAATTCTTTCACTTGTTCTGACATGAAATGTTCCTTATTGTGAAAAAGCCCAGCAATCGAGCTGGGCTTTTGAGTGAACAGATAACGAATCTGTCTATCTTACCACGGATATTCGTAAATACCAGAAGCCAACATATAATGACGGAGTAAATAACCACCAATCAATACCATGATCGCCGCTGATACCGTCGTCATCACCCCTGAAGGTAAACGGTGCGTTAGCGTGCCTAATTCAATGATGAAAGGAACAATCAAACCAATCACCACAAAGCCCCACACCCAGCCAGCACTACCCCATAAGAGGTCATGGCTCACATAACCACCTTCTGAACCTGTCAACAAGTAGTTGAAGAAAGAGAAGATAATGACCAATTCAATACCAATCAACCAAGCATCAGTCTTTTCAAAGAGATGACGTAATACATGGTCATCTTCTTTGATGATCAGATATTGCACGATCAACAAAGTAGCAATCGCGGTAGAAGTGGCTGATACGGTAAACAACACGGGAATACCTGGATTATGCCATAAAGCAACTGCTGGGAAAGACTGTAATAGTAAGCCAGTGTACACAGCCGTCAACACACCGTTAACTGCGGTAAACCAACCAATGGCTGAGTGATGTTTTTCACACAAGCCTTTGAACCATTGGTAAATCCCCCAATTTTCGATCACAGGCATATTTTTGGTCAAAGGCAGGGTGTACCAGAAGGCACCAATCATCGCAAAGATGATGAACCAAGTTCCCCACGCAATCCACGCATCAGGCTTATAGAACACGCCGACCAGCACACGCCATACCGATAGATGGTTTAAGAGATGGTAGAACAACATAGCAGAGCCAACGCCCAACATTACCAAACCAATCCAGTTACCCCACCAAGCCAAAGAGCGGTTTTCAGTGCCGCCCAATTTATACTTGTGCGCAAAAATAGACACAGCCATGACCATCGCACCCATACCCCCTAAGAAGAGGTAAACCGCGACCAGCCAATTCCATTGTTCTTGAATAGCATACGTCATGATTATGCCTCCTTAGTTAAATCGGTAAATTGTGCAGACGCATCAGCATGATGACCATGTTGGGGCTGTCTTGCGTCAGAGTCACGCAAATGATGAATCTGTTGCTTAGTTACAGGAATGTAATAGACATTTGGACGTGTCCCTAAATGTGGCAATAATGGCTGTGCTAAACCGCTCTTCACAATTTTCGTCACTTTATCGTTAGGATTATCCAAATCACCAAACATACGTGAATTACCCACACAGGTTTCCACGCAGGCAGGTAAGCGATTTACCGCTACACGATCACGACAGAAGTTACACTTATCCACCCCAGGATGGGTTTTCTTCAATACGTTCTCACCGAAGACTTCTTTCTTCTCGGTGTTTTCTTCGTAATGAATGGCATAACGTGCATCGTAAGGACAAGCCAGTGTACAGGCTTGACAGCCCATACACACATCATCATCGACATCTACAATCCCTTCAGGTGTCTGATAGGTAGCCCCTGTAGGACATACCGAAACGCAAGGAGGGTTGCTACAGTGATTACATAAGCGTGGGAAGAACAAACGGGTAGCAGAATCTTCGCTATTACCCTTTGAAATGTCTTCTACTGTGGTACGCCATTTACCAGACCAAAATGGGGTTTGGTTCTCAATCGCACAAGCGGCCATACAAGCATTACAACCGATACATGCGTTCAGGTCAACGACCATTGCATAACGAGCCATGACCTATCTCCTTATACTTTTTCTATTTTAACGGTGAATTCCTGTGAACGGAAACCCGCCACAACAGGATCAATTTTATAACCAATCAATTTATTGATGGCACTACCAAAGCCAGCGGCACGCGTTAAGGCTTTGTTCTCAGATCCAAAAGATGAATACATAAAGATGGTATCTGGATGTACTTGATTGGTTACGTAGGCTTTACCTGTTACAAACAAGGTAGGCGAGTCATTATTGGTGATTTTAATCTCATCTCCAGACTTGATGCCTAATGCGCTTGCACGAGCGTCGTTAATCCACACACCTGTATAAATATCTTCCTTGAAGCTATTGATCGCGTGTAGTACTGGATTGTTGACGTTGGTTGAACCATGCGATACCGTTGGTGTTTTACCGTAGGTAAAGTAAAACTCATTGCCTTTTAAGGTTTCTAAAGAGCGTTTTTCACCATGTACACCTGACGGTAAATGACTTGCTAATACACTAAAGTTAGCCGCTCGCGTTTTACCATTCACGCGTAAGCTATCATAGAAGTTAGAGTAAATTTCTAAACGACCTGTTTTAGTGGTTGCTGGAATTTTTCTCGGCATCGCATATTTTTCGAGCATATGTTCCATGGTATCAATTTCATAAATACCCTGCTCACGCAACACTTTTTCTAGGTTTTCAGGCGTGGTATTAATCGCTTTCGCCATGCCATTCATGCTCATCTGACGATAAGCTGAGGTATAAGGCGTGGTGTTACCTTCTGCCTTAAACTTGGCAACCAACTCTTTCGCTTTATCCGCATTAGAGCCAACCATCGCTTCGAAACCTTGATACAAACGCTCAACGCCTTCAGCACCAGACATGGCTTCAGTCAACTCGAACAAAATATCGGTTGTTGATTTGGTGTCGTACAAGGGGTCAATTGCTTTGAAACGCGTTGTGACACTTAAGTCAGGACTAATACCGTTATTGCCGATGATGATTTCATCACGCTCTAAATAGGTGGATTCTGGCAAAATAACGTCAGCATATGCGGTGGTATCAGAAGGCAGAACATCAATAACAACCACGAGATCAACCTTGTCGCTTGACAACATTTCTTTCCAACGACCTTCTGGGAAGTAGTGATGCACAGGGTTAGCACCAACACTCATAAAGGCCTTCGTTAAATAAGGCTTGCCGTTGTGTGTCAACTCACCCTTTACAGACTCATACAATCCTGTATCCACCATAAATGGGATACTCACGTAAGGACGACCAGCCGCCTTTTCCTGTTCCGCAAACGCAAAACTCCATGCTGGATAACCATGTCCCCAGTTTTTACCATCAGCGAAGTATTTCACCTGCTCTAACCAACCTGGCATACCTGTCATGTTAACCAATGGATTTTTGATCGGTTCATTTTTCATGCGAGCATCGTGCATTTTAGCCGCTACTTTGTGGAACTTAGCCGCATTGACCCAGCCACCGATGGTATCAACACCACCAATCAAGGTTTGCAGTGTTGCTTGGGCACGGCGTAGCATTTGAATGTTGTTATAACGCGCTCCCATCCAACCCGGATCGATAATCGCAGGCTTGATGTGGGTAAATTCGTAGGCAATGCGAACGATGGTTTCAGCAGAAATGGTTGTGCTTTCTGCCGCCCACTCTGGTGTACAGTGATCAATCTCAGCCAACTGCGCTTCAAATACCGTAGAAACCGTTTTACCATTAACCTTAGTGTCTTTAGGAAGACGTAACGCAGGAGAAATGGTGATACCAGCAGTATCCTTGTCATTGCTGTTATGGTAAGCAAGAACAGGCTTAACTGAGTTAGTTAGCTCATCCCATACCAAGGGTTCATTTTTTTCATTCTGTAGTGGTCGCCACTCATCACCATCTTTGTACAACAAGAATGACAAGTCAGTATGTTTTTGACAGAAAGCTTTATCATAATAGTCTTTGCTCATGACTTCACGAATCAAAGCTAATAAGAAGTCCAAATCGGTACCAGGACGAATGCGCAACCACTCATCAGCCTTAGCCACGGTTTCTGACAAGCGAGGATCAACCGCAACCACTTTCGCGCCACGTTGTTTGGCTTCTGTGAACTGTACCGCACGAGGAACGTTAACCCCTGCAATCGATGAGTTATTGATGATCAATAGGATATAACGTGCATTGTCATAGTTAGGTAAGATTTCACCGTGTGGCTTAAAGTTGCCTGTTACAGAATCTGTACCCAATTCACCCGTAGTCACACAGTGTTGCATCGGAGACGCAATAAAGTTAGGTGCACGGTTAGCATGTGCAAAGGCAAACAATGGGCTTAGGAAGAATACGCAAGTACTCCAACCACCAACAATCGTCCATTCCCAAGGGTTAATGTTTTTTGATTTTTTAGCGATGTACTCGTAAGCTTCTTGCCATGTCGCCTTACGAAACTTCATTTCACCACGCTTAGAACCTTCGATACGAATCAACGGGGTTTTGATACGATCGGTATCGTAGGTTTGGAACACGCCAGATTGACCACGCGCACAAACACGTCCACGATTCAACTTAGAAATTGGATTACCTTCCAATTTTACGATACGAGACTGTTGACCATCTGTCAGGGTACGAACTTCTACGTTACACAAACCAGAGCAGAAGTTACAAATCGTGAAAGAAATTTTTTCTTTCATTTCGCCTCTGCGTTTGGCAGCGAATTTAAGATCAGACCATGAAGGCAAGCCAGCTGTGGCAACCTGTGTACCAGCAACCCCAGCTAATCCAGCAACCGCAGAGCCCTGCAAGAAGGTGCGACGCGTCAATTTTGGAAAAGACCAAGCCATGTTGTTATATTCCTAAAATAATGTGAATGAATGATGTAGGCTCATTGTATCAATCACTCAACACTTATAAATAAAGATCGCATCAAAAGTTGATTTTAATCAGGTTATTATATAAGAAAATAACCACCGATAAGTTTATTTTATGGCTCTGGTTTGATGATAATCACGACTGATAAATTTTTCTAATCGCTTTTTCAACGAATAGTTTTTGATTTTCTGTCCTCATTAGTGTTATAACTATAAAGGCAATTTTTTGTTTTTATTCCCTCATTTTGTATAAGGAAAATACTATGCTGAATGGCATGACACTTTCACGCCTACCAATGCAGTTGAAAGTTCTTTTTACCAGCTATATCATTGCGGTAGGCTTTGGTTTGATGATGGCTGGTGGTCAAATCATGATGACTCACGGCATGGCCGATGGTGAAGTCGGTTTATCGTTAGATGACGTTGTTTACAGTTACTATGGTAACAAAACAGGTTCAAAACTTGAAAGTAAGCTCAATGGCTCAATGCAAGCCATGGCTCCGAATGAAGTGCGTTTGGACATGATTAAGTGGGCACGTGAAGGTGCACCAGAGGCAGAGTGGGAGCCAAAATTCAAAGCAGCCTTCACGCAATACTGTGTGCTTTGTCATAACGCAGCTCAAACAAGTTTACCAGCGTATGAAACCTACGAAGGTGTGAAAAAAGTGACTGAAGTTGACGAAGGTGCTAGCTTCTCTGCTTTGACACGTGTATCACACATTCACCTATTCGGTATCGGATTTATTTTCTTCTTTGTGGGGTTGATTTTCTCGTTTGCACGCTTTAGCCTATTCTGGAAATGCGTGTTGATCGCCACACCTTTCGCTTTCTTGATTGTGGATATTTTGTCATGGTGGTTAACAAAAATTGATCCAATTTTTGCGTGGTTGACCATCATTGGTGGCTTTGGTTATAGCTTAGCAGCAACCATTATGTTGTTCACCTCATTAGCACAAATGTGGGTTCCTATGTTCCAAGACAAAGAAGCAGCTTAACGCATCTGAGTTGTTCTTTGAATCAAAAAAGCCCCTAATTTTAGGGGCTTTTTTCTCTGTTATCACCGACTACCAATAGCAACGCACTGACAAACGTCCCTCATGCAGTTGAGCGGTAATTTGTCCATCATGTAGTTCAATAATTGATTTCACAATCGCTAATCCTAAGCCTAAATGGTTGTCTTGAGATCTCGCTGAATCTTGTCGCCAAAAGCGATCGAACAAGCGGTCTAACTGACTGGCTTGCATCTCTGGTGCGCTGTTTTCAATGGTAATCCATGCTTGGAAAGTACCTGTTGAACGAATTTCAATGGTGATTTCATCCCCTTCTGGTGCATACTCAATCGCATTGTTCAGTAGATTGGCAAATGCCCGCTGGATTAACGCCTGATCAATCAATAACACAGCATCCCCTAGCAAGGTGAGATGTTGATTTTTTTCTTCAACTAAGGGAGAGAAGTAATCAACCAAGCCATCAAAGAGCGCGTGCATCATGACAGGATGACGCTCTAAAAACATTAACCCCTTATCCGCCTTAGCGAGAAATAGCATTTCATCAACGGTTTTAGATAATCGAGAGAGATCACGATATGCCGTATCCAATTGCGCTTCATATTCATCCACCGTACGAGCTTTAGACAAGGTCACTTCTGTTTGTAACAACAAAGCATTGAGTGGTGATCTTAACTCATGCGCCAAGTCGGCAGAAAAATCTTTTAACCGATGAAAAGCTCCCGACAAACGATTGAGCATGGCGTTATAAGCCTCAGCTAACTGGCGCAATTCAGCGGCATTGGGTAAAGACAAGCGTTGTTTTAACAAGTCATGAACCGAAACCAAGCGCATACTTTGTGCGAGATCGGTCAAAGGTTGCAAGGTTCTTTGAATCAATACGTAACTCAACAACATCGCCACAAACAACGCCAATAACAATGAAACGACCAGCATCTGATAAAATTCGGTCATGAAAAAAGCATGATGCTGAATATCCTGTATTGCCGTAATTTGCCACATTTGATTTCTTAAGCGAACCTCTTGGTAGAGGATACGCAAACATAGCGCATCTTTGCGGTACTTTTGCACGCCATACTGCCAGCGATAGGTGATCAGTTCTTTAGGCAAGGTTAATCGTTGCTCTGAAATCCACAGTTCCTGCTGAGGACTTTTAAGCACCAGTGCGGAAGGCATAGCACCTTCTAGTGAAGCGGTTAAGAGGTTTTGGATTTTTTCTTCATCTAACTGATCTCCAGCCGCATTCAGATAGTCAACCAGTCGATTAATCGCAACACTGCTCATGTTTTGTAAGATAGCGCGATCCATCTCCACAAAGTGTGCTTCAACCGCACGAGATAACAACCACCCAGTCAGCAACAAGACAACGACAATGATACTGGCAAAAAACGACATCAAACTTTTGGCTAAGGAGTTCACTTGACCTCCGAATCCAGCATATAGCCACTACCTCGAATGGTGTGAATCAGTTTGTTGCTGAAAGGGTCATCTATTTTTCGACGCAAGCGTCTGACAGCAACATCAACCACATTGGTATCACTATCAAAATTCATATCCCACACTTCGGAAGCAATCACCGTACGGGTTAAGACCTCTTGCCTACGGCGCACAAACAAGGCTAATAAGGCAAACTCTTGACTGGTCAAGTCTATTTTCTGCCCAGCTCTCACCGCACAACGACGCACAAAATCGACTTCTAGATCATCAATGGTGATCACCATCGCATCTTGTATCACCGATGTGGTATGACCTCGTTTCAGCAGTGCTTTCACCCTTGCCAACAATTCAACAAAAGCAAAGGGTTTGATTAAATAATCATCTGCACCTAGCTCGAATCCTTTCACCCGATCTTGCACCTGATCACGTGCGGTCAGCAACAGAACGGGCAATTCGGTATTCACGGCTCGTAAGGCTTTTAAGACTTGCCAACCATCCAGTTGTGGCAACATCACATCCAAAATAATCAATGCGTACTTTTCGCTTAAGGCGCGGTGTAAACCATCAGCTCCCGATTGAACCCAGTCGGTACGATAGCCTGCTTCTAGCAATCCTTTTTGCAAGTACAACCCAGCACTTTTATCATCTTCAACCAACAAAAATTTCATCATTCCATTCCCAAAACGCAACAAGGATGACAAGATGACAAAACTGTCATCTTTGGGTCATTTTACTGTAGGTATTCCATTGGCATAATAGCATCAAGTTAGAGAGTGATGCATCAAAATCAATCGGTGATTTTTGTAAAAACGCAACGGCGTGGTGACACTGCGACAGATATTCATAACTAGCCCTTATCTGTCGCATAGCTTCCGTGGGTCACACACCTACTCTCTTGTGTGGCTCGCGGCTTTTTAACCTCTAATGGCTTAACGCACCGCTTCGCTTTCCTGTTCGCTCAAGCCATGATGGGCTGTCACCCTATCTAAAACCTCTATTTCCCATTGAAAAATTTCCCTTTCAGACCTATCATTAAAAGATAACAACTCTAGGAGAAATCAAAATGGCGCATATCGTTTGCCCTGCTTGTACCGCGATCAACCGTGTTGATGGTGACAAATGCAACACCAGCAGTGGTGCTGTCTGCGGAAAATGTAAACACAGTTTATTTGATGGTCAACCGATTGAAGCGAACAATGACAACTTTTATCGTTTTATCGAAAAAAGTGACTTGCCTGTGGTAGTGGATTTTTGGGCTCCTTGGTGTGGACCTTGTCGTGCATTTGCGCCTACCTTTGCCCAAACAGCACAGCAATATGCAGGAAAAGCGGTTTTCTTAAAAGTAAATACCGAACAAGCACAGCAGGTTGCTGGTGCTTTTGCGATTCGTTCAATTCCAACCTTAATGATTTTCAAAGAGGGTACACAAGTGTCACAGATGGCTGGTGCATTACCGCAAGCGCAGTTTGCACAATGGGTATCGCAAGCCGTTAAGTAAATTTTCCGTAATGCCTTTAGTATGGCAATGGCGATGACACAAGCGTGATGGCTCGATATTACGCGCTGAACCTGCTGGCGCAACGACTGAGTTTGTTGCGCGGTGTTGGTATTGTCCTTGTCGCCCTGCTTCTGTTGTTAGCGCAAGAGTTAACCCTTGCGCTTGCCTATCCCAATCTGGTGATGATCACCTTTGCTTGGTTGATCATGCACGGTGGCATACTGATTTTACAGCCGCATCGACAGATCACCGAACAAAACCTATTGCTACAACTGAGCAGTGATCTCTTGGTGCTTGCCGCTTTGCTTGCCTTTTCTGGTGGAGTGCATAATCCTTTTTTTGCCTTTCTCCTGCTCCCCTTGCTCCTCAGTGTGGGCATTTTATCTCGATCTAGCCAATGGATTTTGCTGGGATTGGTTTTGATGCTCGCCAGTCTGTTGGTTTGGTTTCCCCTCTCTGGTGTACAAGGAATCCCCAACCTTTCCCCTGAAGTCTATCGTGTTCTGCTGATCCTAGAAGGTGCTCAGGTGAAGGATACCCCCTTCAATCCGCGCGACAGCTTGGCAAAACTGGGGATTTGGCTCAATATTAGCCTCATTGCGGTGTTGGTCGCTGTCATGATGGCAAAATTACATCAACGCTTACAAGAGCAAGAGTTAGCTTTGGAACGGGCTTATCGACAATCGCAGGAACAAGCCCATCTATTACAGCTTGGCTTGACGGCGGCGGCAACGGCACATGAACTGGCAACCCCTCTGGCAACCATCAGTCTGCTTGCCAGTGAAGCCAAAGACGCTTATCAGTTTGATGAACCTGAACAAGCCGAGATTGCGCTTGAACACATCCAGTCGTTGGTGATGACCTGCAAAACGCACATCACCAAAGGATTAAGTCAACAAGGTGCAACGGAATTGCCCATACAAGTGCCTTGCGTGGACTATCTCAAGCAACAGATTACCTATTGGCAAAACATTCGACCACAAGCCTCAGCAACCCTTGTGATCGCAGACACTCAGCAGAAAAGCCCAACCGATATGCCACAGATACAGGCAGACCCTGTACTTGGTCAACTGCTCACCAGTCTATTGAATAATGCCGCCGATGCCAGCCCACAAGCCTGTCAAATCGTTTTAAGCTGGAACCGAAAACAGATCATGATCAGTATCCGAGACACTGGCTCTGGCTTTTCCCCCGAAACGCTGGCAAATTTTCCTGCCCCACAGATCAGTCAAAAGGCAGAAGGGCATGGTATCGGACTCAGTCTTGCCTATTATCAAGCACAACAATTGGGGGGATCATTAGGTCTCCACAATCTGCCCACAGGTGCGGAAGTGATGCTGTCCCTGCCCAATCCCACTCAGGACGACAAATGACTTATCTACATCCCCTCATCATCGGACACTATGAACTGCCGAATAATCTGGTGTTAGCCCCGATGGCGGGGGTAGCTGATTTACCTTGGCGCAATCTGTGTCGTCACTGGGGGGCTGGCTATGCGGTTGGTGAAATGCTACACAGTCGCTTAGACCTGCTCGGCTCAGGCAAAAGCCAAACACGCACGGTTCAAGCAAACGAACCCACACCCATCGCCATTCAACTGCTGGGTAATGACCCTCAGATGATGGCTCAGGCGGCACGGCATCAGGTCGCGCAAGGGGCTCATATCATTGACTTAAATATGGGTTGTCCTGCGAAGAAAGTGGCGCAACAGGCGGCAGGATCAGCCTTATTGAATAATGAGCCGTTGGTGGCAGAGATTCTGAGGGCGGTGGTTACAGCCGTTACCCCAACCCCCGTGACCCTGAAAATTCGCACAGGCGTAGATCAACAGCAACGTAATGCGGTACAAATCGCGCGTATTGCACAAGAGGCAGGGATTGCTTTGTTAACAGTGCATGGACGCACCAAAGCCGACAAGTTCTTAGGACAAGCTGAATATGACACCATTGCAGAGGTGGTGCAAGCTGTTGAGATTCCTGTGATTGCCAATGGAGATATTGACACCCCTGAAATCGCACAAGCCGTGCTAAAGTACACGCAAGCGCAAGGCATTATGATCGGACGTGGGGCAAACGGTCGTCCGTGGTTATTTCAACAGATCGCTCATTATCTCGACACAGGTGAACACTTACCCGACCCAGATATAGCAATCATTTACCAGATGATTCAACAACACTATTTAGCCAGCAAAACCTTTTATGGTGACGAAAAAGGTCGTCGTATTTTCCGCAAACACCTGAACTGGTACGCAGAGAGACTTAACCTCTCAGCGGAAATTCGTCATGCTTGGCTACAGCAAACCGAGCTTAGTTTTCTGACACCTCACCACTCACATAGACCCAACGACCCTTCTCACGGCGAAATTGACTCACCTCTTGCAGAGCACCTGCTTGTCCTTGCGCATCTATGAAGCTGGCAATAAAGGTCACACTGCCTGAGTCATCCTCAGTATCACCTGCTTGGACTGCCAAAATCTGCAACCCCGTCCAAGTCAGTGGCGCAAATCGCGCCAATTCCGCTTTCGTCGGTCTGGTTTCTTTTGCCCAAGTACGATATAGGTAATCAGCATCTTGACGCACAAAAGCCGAATAACGACTTTGCATCAACGCCTTGGCAGTGGGTGCAAAGGACTTGTTGAGATGGTAAGGCTGACAACAGTGTTTATAGGCTTGTAGCGAACCACAAGGACAAGGTGTTGATGGCATGATAACGACCTCATACAGGCGGTAAAAAATGATCGCGCGTGTCTTTTGCGGTGGCAAATGCCTGTGCTAAGGCTTGCCAATCTTTTTGTTCAATCCACTGGGCATAATGGGCAAGTTGTGCTTGATAGGCACTTAATGCTTCAGCAATCGCAGGCGCATTCAGCTCGACAATATCACGCCACATGGTCGGATCGGAGGCGGCAATACGGGTAAAATCGCGAAAACCACCAGCGGTATAATCAAATAATCTGGCGACATCAGGACGCTGACTGAACATATCGACCAAAGCAAAAGACAACAAATGTGGCAGATGGCTTGTCCATGCAAAGGTCGCATCATGTTCTTCTATGGACATCAAGCGCACATCAGCTCCCGTCGCTTGCCACATCGCAGAAACCGCCTCAATGGCAGAGGGCGCAGACTGCTGATGTGCTGTAATCACCACTTTGCGATTGACATAAAGGTCAACCTTAGCGGCTAAAGCACCACTACGTTCTGCCCCTGCAATCGGGTGTGCAGGAACGGCATTGGCATACCATTGCCCGTCCCATACCGCCAACACATCCTCAACCCAACAGCCTTTCGCACTACCAACATCGGTTAAAATCGCGCCTTCGGCTAGGTGAGGGCGAATTTCCGCCAACACAGGACGCATGGATGCCAAAGGCACTGCCAAGACCACCACATCAGCACCAACAACGGCTTCACTGGCTGAGGCACAAGCACGATCTAAAATGCCCAAATCCAGCGCATGTTGCAAATTATCATGCGAACGACCATAACCGACAACCTCACCCACCAAGCCCTTTTGCTTCAAGGCTAAAGCAAGCGAACCCCCTATCAAACCCACGCCAATAATGGCCAATCGTTGAATCATACTTTATGCTCTACTGTTCTTTTTGGTTCGTTCATCGTCAAGATTGTTATCTGTGAATCTTCATAGCGAAAAACACTTAACTCCTTTTCGTTTCAGGCTTATAATAATTCAGTTTGAGGTACTTTGAAAGAAGGTTAAGATGTCAACCCAACAACGTGTGTTTCGTTTAGTCATTGCTTGTCCTGACCAAGTTGGGATTGTAGGCAAGGTTTCTACCTTTATTGCCATGTATGGCGGTAATATCACTGAGTCTAATCATCATTTAGATCGTGATGCAGGTTGGTTCTTTATGCGAACAGAAATCCAAGCGGATTCTTTACCCTTTGATGCCGCTCAGTTTCGTGTTGCCTTTGAACCCATTGCGCGAGAGTTTGGGATGCGTTGGCACATCAGCGATTCTGCACAACCCAAGCGCGTGGTGTTATTGGTCAGTCATGAAGCGCATTGTTTGCATGATTTGCTATACCGTTGGCAAGCCAATGAGTTGGATGGTGACATTGTTGGTGTGATCGGTAATCATGACAAACTGGCTGAAATGGCAGGTTGGTATCACATTCCTTTTTATCATATCCCTGTCGATAAACAGAATAAAGAAGCCTCTTTTTCTGCTTACGAACAAAAAATCGCAGAACTCAATGTTGACGTGATTGTGTTGGCGCGTTACATGCAAATCATGCCGCCCAATCTCTGTAAAGAATATGCGGGTCGAATGATCAACATTCACCACAGTTTCTTGCCTTCCTTTGTCGGTGCGAAACCCTATCATCAAGCCTATACCCGAGGGGTAAAGCTGATCGGGGCAACCTGCCATTATGTGACCGAAGATTTGGACGAAGGTCCTATCATTGAGCAGGATGTGATCCGCGTCAGTCATAAACACAGCATTGAAGACTTACAGCGTTTGGGTCGAGATGTTGAGCGTAACGTATTGGCGCGTGGTCTGCGTTATCACTTGCAAGATCGGGTGATCATTCATGGCAACAAAACAGTGGTACTGCTTGAAGGATGATTACCCCTGCTCAAGTAACTTGGTCGGAAGATGGACAACCTCATTCTCTGGCGTTTGATGATGTCTATTTTTCTCGCGCTGGCGGTGTTGCCGAGTGCGAGGCTGTTTTTCTCGCGGGCAATGGCTTGCCCTCAGCATGGCAAGGAAAGTCGTTATTTACCATTGGAGAAACAGGGTTTGGTTCGGGCTTGAATTTTCTCGCTACCTGTCATTTGTTTGATCAAACCACGACAACTGAGCGATTGCGTTTCATCAGTGTTGAAAAGTATCCGCTGTCCTTGGCTGATCTGGCACAAGTGCATCGTTTATTACCTGAACACCTCCATCTTTGGGCTGAACGCTTGCAAAGGTTAATGCCTCCAGCATTATCTGGTTGGCATTATCTGATGCTGTCAGAACGCATTGAATTATGGCTATATTTTGGCGATGCTATTTCAGGCTTTTTAGACTTAGACAATGACATTGCCGTCAATGCTTGGTATTTAGATGGTTTCTCTCCTGCGAAAAATCCGCAAATGTGGTCACAAGGGGTGCTGTTTCAGTTATCACGACTCAGTGCGCCACAAGCAACGCTATCAACCTTTACTGCCGCCAGTGCTGTACGTAAGGGGCTCACTTTAGCAGGGTTTGAGGTCAAGAAAGTGGCTGGCTTTGGTCGTAAACGCGAACGTATTAGTGCCGTACGTCAACAAGCCAGTAAGTTTCAACGCAGTCATCACAAAGCACATCTGCCATTAAGCCGTCAGCCTCTCGCGATTGGTAGTCATATTGCAGTGATTGGTGCAGGCATTGCAGGTGCAACCCTTGCGAATGAATTAGCACGAGCAGGGATGCAGGTCACAGTTTATGAACAAGCGTCTGAGCCAGCAACAGCGGCATCAGGTAATCTAGCAGGCATTGTCATGCCTGTGCTAGATCGTCAGCATGGGGTATATGCGCAATGGCATTGGCAAGCATGGCAGTCTGCCATTCGTTGGCTATCGGCTCAACAAGATCATTCATTGGGTAAGGTATCTGGTGTTTTTACGTGGCAAGAAGACCCGCAACGGCAGAAGGCGTTAACCCAATGGGTCGATGAACTTAAGATGCCCCAGTGGTTAGGTTCACTCACGGCTGAAGAAGCGCAATCGCTGGTAAATGCTGACCTTCCATCAGGCATATTCATTCCTCAAGCTGGGTGGATGTCACCGCCTAAGGTCGTCGCTCGACTCTTAGATCACCCAAACATTAGGCTACATTGCAATACACAGGTTACAGCACTAGAATCATCAGAAAATCAATGGATTATCTCGTCTGTCACACAGCATAAAATCACACAGTCCTGTCATTCAGCGGTTGTCGTTGCTTGTGGCGCAGGCATAGACTCATTATTGCCAGCATGGGCAGAGCATCTTCCTAAACAAAAAGGACAGGTAACACATATTCCTAACTCGACATGGCAAGGAAACAGCCCCAGCATGCCGTGGATGTTTGACGGTTATGTGATGCCTTCTGTTGCTGATCGTATTTGTGTGGGAGCAACCTTCGAAAAAACAGCTTCGTTGGGTGTTACTGCTGAGGGGATTGAGCAAAATTTGCAAGGTTTAGCCAAGGTATTGCCTCAACATAATTACCAAGGGTTGAGTGGGTTAACGGGGCACAGTGCCTATCGTGTCATGACCAAAGATCATTTGCCACTTGTGGGCATGCTGGTAGATGTGACTGCCTATCAAAAAACAATAGAGCCTTGTATCTTGCGCCCAGACACCTGTCCAGATACGAATCATACCCTGCAATCTCATCTTTACGTGTCCATTGGGCATGGGTCTCGTGGATTAACCTCTGCTTTTTTGTCTGCGGAACTCTTGAGGGCGATGATTGTGGGGCATTCCTTACCCGTTGGTATTCGTTTGGCACAGGCGGTGCATCCTGCACGGACATTTTTTCGTTATCTACACACTTTAGGTGATTGAAGTGTTAGAATCTAACAATTAGTGATGTAATAAAACGTGGAATGCGGATCATGAGTTTGGCGGCCTTAAAGTTGTTCTTATTATCGAGAATATTTTTGAGTAGTAGTGGGTTGTTTGTGTTACTGTTGTTTGCGATTGCCTTCAACTGGTTTGATGCCTATTCAACCGTACGCGATGGATTGAAAACAGCGATTGAATATGTTGATGTTTTAAGAGATTGGGGCAAACAAACTGAGCGAACGACTGAAAAAGTGAAGGATGCTTACGAAAAAGCACAGCAGGATATACAAGGGCGTTAATAGCCGACTGGTGTTATTAGGCTCTCCGACTCTATCTAAAGGATAAAAAATTGCAATCAACTCTTAGTGCCAAGCTCTTTTCTGTATTGAGTTTTATCGTTGTTTTTGCGGTATTCATGATTGCGATATTGTTATGGCAATCTTTCCAACGTATTCATCAGGTCACTGATCAGGTCGCCATTAGCAATGCGACGAATATGCTCACTTCTTTAGCGCGTTATCGTGACTTCTATACCGATTTTGTGGTTCCACGAGGTAAAATTGCAGGCGTTGCCTTTTCTCATGTCTATCAGCAAAATCAAGAAGCCTTACCCTTGCCAGCTGCCTTTATGAAGAGTTTTGCTGATCAAGTGACGAATATCAGCCCAGATGCAGGTGTTCGTGTCCGTTTTGTCAGTGATATGCCATTTGTGTGGCGAGTAGGCAAGGATGTTGAGTTAGATGGCTTTGAGCAAGAGGCAATGAAACAGGCTCGCTTATCTCCCGAACAAGATTTTTGGCGGATTGAAGAGGTGGAGGGTAAGCGGGTTTTGCGCATTGCACGCCCAGATAGACTGATAAAACAAGCCTGCGTTGATTGTCATAACAGTTATGAAGGAACACCGAAAACCGATTGGAAACTGGGCGATGTGCGTGGCATTTTTAGCCTTTCATTTCCCTTAGATGGTGAAGACAATGCTATCAGGGAAAATTATTTGAGTAATTTTCTCTGGTTGGCGGTTTCTATTGTTGCCCTATTGCTATTGTTATCTTGGTCATTACTTCAGTTAAGAAATGCTTTGAGAACCGCAGAAAAGAACAATCAAGGCTTGGTTGAGAATAATAAGCTTATTGAGGATCAAGTAATGCGAGCAGAGCATCTTAACGCATTGCTGAGTGCGGAGCAAAATAAGCTAGAGTCCGTTTTCTCAGCGGTTTCTGACATGATCGTGGTGATTGATGATTACGGAATCATTCACAACGTTAATCAGTCCGCTATTGATTTATTAGGCTTTTCAGCCAATGAGTTGGTGGGTAAGAGTGTTAATATGTTGATGCCTAGTTCTGTGGCACAGCATCATGATGGTTATTTGCAACGCTATTGGTCTCGCCCGATGCGTTCTACATTAGCATTAGCACCGCGTCGCGTCAGCGCACAGACTAAGCAGGGGGAATTGATTGAGGTGGAGTTAGAGGTGAGATCCGTGCATTTGGGGGATCAACTGCTCTTTGTTGGCGTATTACGTGATATTCGCGCACGTCTTGAAATGGAACAAAGCTTAAAAAATGCACGAGATGAAGCGATTAACACCGCTAACTTAAAGTCTCAGTTTTTGGCGAATATGTCGCATGAATTAAGAACACCGCTCAATGGCATGATTAGCATGAGTCAGCTGTTAGAAGAGGACTTGAAAACCCCTGTGCTGAAGGATCGTGCAAAAGTGATTAGCACCAGCGCGAAGCATTTGTTGTCGATTGTGAATGATATTTTGGATTTTTCACGTATTCAGTCTGGCAAGTTTGAGCTTTATCCTAAACCCTTTGATGTTGAAACTTGGTTGGTAGATAGTTTGGCCATTCATTTGCAAGTGGCTAAGGATAAGCAATTAGGCTTGTCTTTGACCATTCAACAAGGCGTACCAAAAACGCTCTTGGGGGATACCTTGAGACTGTCGCAAATTTTGCACAATCTGTTGAGTAATGCCTTAAAATTCACGACTCAGGGCGGGGTGTTCATTGAGTTGTCCTTAGCAGGGTTTGAAGAAAAAGACGGTCAACAATTTGCCAACATCCATTTTTCTGTACGTGATACGGGAATGGGGATGTCACAAAATGCCTTACAGCACTTGTTTCAGCCTTTTTCTCAGGTCGATAATTCCGCATCGCGGGTGCATGGTGGGACAGGATTAGGATTGATGATCTCCTGTGAGTTGTCACAGATGATGCAGGGGGGGATCACGGTTGCTTCTACCCTAGGTGAGGGGTCAGTATTTACGGTCATGGTTGCTTTGGCTACGGTTGATGATCAGCGTTTAGAACAGATGCTGTTTGATATTGGTACCTTGGATAAATTTGCTCATAGTCATCAGTCATCAGTTGTTAGCGATGGTGAGGAATCGCATGATCCAGAATTGCATCAGCCTGATGATTTCTCGACTTTTCGTTTGTTGGTGGTAGAAGATAACCCTGTCAATCAAAAGGTCGTTGCCGCCTTGTTAAAACGCTTTGGTTATGAGTTTGAGTTGGCGGGGCATGGTGAGGAAGCATTAGAGAAGTTGTCTCACACTGCTTACGACCTCATTTTAATGGATTGTCAGATGCCTATTTTGGATGGTTATGAAACCACCCGAAAATTACGTCATCGGGAGCTTGGTGGCAAAACACATATCCCAGTGATTGCTTTAACCGCACATGCGATGGAAGGTGAGGATCAGAAGTGTTATGCCGCAGGCATGGATGACTATATTACGAAACCCTTAGATCATGCCCTCTTGAAGGAAAAAATCGCTTTTTGGCTTGCCAAGCGTCAATTGACGTAAAAAAGTCAAAAAAGTTTCATTTTCCTCTTGACGACCTCGGTTGAGTTTGGCATAATACGCCACATCAAGCAGTGCTTGGCCGATTTAGCTCAGTTGGTAGAGCTACTGATTTGTAATCAGTGGGTCGGGAGTTCGAGTCTCTCAATCGGCACCAATATAATGAAGGCAGTCCACAAGACTGCCTTTTTTGCATCTGGAATTTATCGACCGTTACGGGCTATTGGGTGTTCTGAACACTGACCTTTAGTCTGTCTTATTCTCTACTCTTCATTAAACCTCATAGCTTATCTAACTTGATCACAATCAAGTTGTAACTTATTGATTTTAAGGCATAAGTTAATTATTTCAAGATTTTCTCAAAATACCTTGACACACCCTTTTTTTTTTTATAATTGGTAGACCAATTCCTTAATCTCAAACTTAAAGAGCAAACCATTATGACAAAGCAACTGTTCATTCTTAGTATGTTAGCAACCTCTTCACTTTTAACAGGATGTTCAACCTTAACCGCTGGCGGTACATCTCAGAATGTTGCTGTCTTCACTGCAACTCCTGAAGGAAAAGATGTTAATGAGGTTAGATGCGAAATGACCAATGATGAAGGAACATGGTCGGCAATCACACCTGCGTCAGTAATGATCCACAGATCTAATAAAGATATGCAGATTGTATGTAAAAAAGATGGATTCGAATCTGGTCATGCAACGGTGGTATCAAAAACTAAAGCCAATATGTTTGGTAACATCATTTTTGGTGGCGGAATTGGAGCGATTATTGATCATAACAACGGCAGTGCGTACGAATACCCACCATCATTCAAGGTCGTTATGGGCAGAACTAACCGAATTGAAGCTACTCAAACAATCGAACCTAAAGCGACTGAAACAACTAAGTCTAATTAGTAGGTCGCACAACCACCAATTTCAGCTCATTAATTTGCTTCAATCTTTCATCATTGCTGAATAGCGTAGCATGATTGATGATTGCAGTAGCGCAAATGATGGTATCGGGTAATTTTATCTTATAAGTTTTTCTAAGTGTGATTACCCGATCTGCAATACGCTGATCTATCATGATAATCTTAAAATGCCCTAATAAATCACTAATTATCCGTTCTTCCTCTTTAGATTCAAAAGGATAGCCCATTACCTCCATGTAGGTAATAATCGAAACAGCATACACCTGTTCATCAGGTAAAACATCATCTATCCTTAACAAGCCCTTAGACAAATAAATGATAGTGTTGGAATCAAGCAAGATCATGACCATTCATCTCTTTGTGCTTGTTGCCACGCTAATGGGTCTTGTATCTGCTGAAATGGCTTGTTTTGAACACTAGCAAGTAGTTGTTTAATCGACTGTTTCGTATTTAATGGCTTGTCTTCTGCTTCAATCACTACCTTGACGTGTTTATTTTTGAACTGTTCAAAATTAGGAATACGTAAGAACTCATCGACAATATCCGCTTCAAAAGCAATAGCATACATTTCTATATCCTCTAATAAGCTGATTTAACTGTTTTCATTCTACCACACATCTCTTTCCAATTCCGCTCAATGATTGGCTACTACAG
>CAZLOM010000003.1:0-32997 GCA_964561185.1 uncultured Piscirickettsiaceae bacterium | reverse complement strand
TTGTTGATACCCCACGCAATCTGCTTTATTGTATCAATGGGCTTGTTGATGCTGATCATGAGAAGTCTTCATGAGCGAAAAACAAATGACTATGCAAGATCACACCCAACAAAAACGCAACATCACAGACGACATAAAGATTGTTGATCGCCCCAAAACAGCCTTATGGCGCATCATTGTCGCTTTTTTATATGATCTGTTGATATTACTGGCGTTAGCAGTCCTCTTATCAGCCGTATTTACCCTTGTGTTTGGTATTGCCTATCATGAAACACCAGCCTACAAATGGGGATTTGATGTTACTCTGCTGACCATGCTAATGGGTTACTTTGCGCTCAGTTGGAAAGCGGGTGGGCAGACCATTGGCATGAAAGCATGGAAGCTCAAAGTGGTTCGTGAAGACACCACCAGCCTACACTGGTCAGATATTGTAAGCAGACTCATGGCAGGATTGCTTAACTTGTGTTTGCTTAATCTTGGCTGGTTGGGCTATCTAGGGGCGACTTCGGCAAGTTTAACCGATCGGTTATCACGCACCCGAATCATACGCACTTGACCAGCAAATCACATTCAGCACTTATCAACTCGCCTTAACTTTGGTATCATGGTAAAATGCGTTGATCATTGGTCATACTGAAAAGCCTTGTTTTGTTAAGCTTGTTGTATCCTAGATTGTTGTATCCTAGTAGGAACACAACTCAACCTGCTGAGTGTTAACAGATCGAGCCTTAACTAGGTTACTCACTTTTTGTATTATTTCATGGATTAGCACCTTGTGGACGTTATTGAATTCAAACCCTCTCAGCTGTCTGTAACGATCGTTAAAATTTACGACAATGATGTCAACAAACTCAAAAACACCCTGTCAGATAAGCTGAGTAAGGCGGGTAAGTTCTTGCGTGGTGCGTCGGTTGTACTTCTGCCTACCTGCCCCTTATCTGCCGTTCAACTGGCGCAAATGATCGAAGTATTACGCCAATACGAAATGGTACCTATTGGGCTCAAAACAACGGATGCCAGTTTAATGGACTATGCTGAATTGGCAGGATTGGCGGTATTGAGCAAACTGCCCACTGAAACGCACGGACAGCATAACCTCAACACCCCACCTACCTCAACAGCGCAGATGGTGGAAACCACACAGAGCGATACAGAAAAGCCCTCTGAGAAAGCATCAGTAGCCAGCCAACCTAAAGTTGCCCCTCTCACGCCAACAGGACAAAAACCGTCAGAACAAGAAGAAGAAATACTGCATACCGCCAAACACATCATGCACACCCTACGTTCAGGACAAGTCGAAAAACACTTGTTTAATGATGTGGTGGTGCGTGGCTCGGTCAACTCAGGAGCAGAAGTATTTGCTGGCGGCGACCTAACCATTTATGGTGCAACACGAGGACGCATTCACGCAGGTGCAACAGGCAATAAACAGGCACGCATTGTCACTTACAACCTTAACCCTGAATTGGTGAGTATTGCAGGCATCTTTTTACTGGCTGACGATATTCCCCGATTGGCAAAGCAAGGTTGGGTAGAAATTTCGCTCGAAAATGACCGACTGAAATTTACCAACCTTAATTGACTCACTCAACCGCTTGTTGCGGGCATGAATCCTCTTGCGAAGCAAGATGATAGTCAGCTATAATCAAAGTTTAACCGATCGATAGATTCTCAGAAGGAAAAAGCTGTGTCTCGTGTAATTGTGGTAACCTCTGGAAAAGGCGGTGTTGGTAAAACAACAACATCAGCAAACGTGGCGATGGCTTTAGCCATGTCTGGTAAAAAAGTTGCCGTTATTGACTTCGATGTCGGTTTACGTAACCTAGACCTGATCATGGGGGTAGAGCGTCGGGTGGTGTATGACTTTGTACAAGTGTTACAAGGTGAAGCCAACCTGAGCCAAGCCCTGATTCGTGACAAGCGTGTCGAATCCTTGTACATCTTACCCGCCTCACAAACCAAAGACAAAGAGGCTCTAAGTGAAGAAGGGGTTGAGCGCGTCATCACCCAGCTCAAAGCAGATGGTTTCGATTACATTATTTGTGACTCACCCGCTGGAATCGAAACAGGTGCGCTAATGGCAATGCGCTTTGCAGATGACGCTTTTGTGGTTGCTAACCCCGAGGTTTCTTCTGTACGCGACTCAGATCGCATCATCGGCATGCTTCACGCCAAATCTAAAAAAGGCGAAATGGGACAACGCATCAATGAATACCTTATCTTGACACGCTACAATCCTACTCGAGTTGAAGCTGGCGAAATGCTCAGTCATCAGGACATTATCGAACTCTTGTCTATTGACTTCCTTGGTGTCGTTCCAGAAGGAGAAGCCGTACTAACCGCCTCTAATGCGGGTGTCCCTGTGGTAATGAATGACCCGGTTTCCGACCCTGCCAAAGCTTACCAAGATGTGGTTGCTCGGTATCTAGGCGAAAAGCGCGAACATCGCTTTTTAACCGCTGAGAAAAAAGGATTATTTGCTCGTATCTTTTCCTAACCTTTGAGGAAAAAAGATTCAGGAAAAGATGAGGAACATGAACGATGTCTGGATTATTATCTTATTTCAAAAAACGCAACAACAGTGCAGCGATTGCGCGTGATCGCCTGTCCGTACTCATTGCTACCGACCGCCACTTAGATACTGGAGCAAATAGCTTCTTGCCACAAATGCGAGAAGAAATTTTAGCGGTGATCGCCAAATATATTAATATTGACCGTAACGAGGTCAAGGTGATGATGGAGCGCAATGATGGCATTGACATGCTCGAAATTGACATTCCCCTAAAATAGGTAACATAAGCATGGCATCAAACTAATGCAACACAAACATAAAAAACGTTTTGGACAGCACTTTTTACACGACACCAGTGTGTTAGTGCGAATGAGTGCTGAAATTGCACCCACAAAACAAGATGTCATGCTTGAAATCGGACCAGGTGAGGGGGCATTAACCACTTATCTGATTGATCAAGTATCCGCATTTACCGTGGTCGAAATTGATAACGACCTCATTCCTCGGCTAACACAGAAATTCGGACAAAAGTCCACCTTTAAACTCATTCATCAAGATGCACTAACGGTCAATTATGCCGATCTCGCCCCAGAGAACGGGAAACTCAGAGTGGTCGGCAATCTGCCTTATAATATTTCCACGCCCTTGATTTTCCATCTGCTTGAGTCGCGCCATCGTGTTCAAGACATGCACTTTATGCTACAAAAAGAAGTGGTTGAACGATTGGCAAGCCCACCCGATGGTGAACATTACGGCAGACTCAGCGTCATGGCACAATACTATTGCGCCATCGAAGACTTGTTTCATATTGGTCCTGAAGCTTTTGACCCGCCGCCAAAAGTGGATTCAGCCGTGGTACGTCTCGTCCCTTACGCTACCCTACCCTACCCTGCAAAAAATGAACAGACCTTTGCTCAATTGGTTAAGCAGTCTTTTGCCATGCGTCGCAAAACACTGCGCAACAATCTAAAAGGCATTATTTCAGCAGAGGGTATAGAGGCTTGTGACATTAACCCATCAGCACGGGCTGAAACCTTAGCGGTTGCTGACTTTGTGCGTCTTGCTGATTATTGGTTATCTCACCCACGCCTTACTGACGCTCAGGAATGACGTGAATGATACGAGAGAAAACTGCTCTGTCACTGGAACTGAGTGCCGACTATCAGCCAATTCAATCACTGCCGATGATCAAACGCTATGTGTTTGTCTATCGCTTTACCCTGAGCAATCACACTAACGAAGCATGGCAATTACGAGAACAGCACTGGCAAATTACCGACACTCAAACTCAGCTTCTGCTACAAGAAAAAACAGAAATCGGTAGTGCGGGACAACAAGCATGGATTACTGAAAACACTTGCTTTCAAGCGGTTAGTGGATTACAACTCGAAACACCTCGGGCGTACTTTTCTGGTCGCATCACTCTTTGCAATGCTCAGGGTGACTGCCAGTTGATTGATAGCCCAACCCTGTTACTCAGCTTTTGACTCAGCCTTTGATTAACCACGAAAACAGACAGAAGAGAAAGGTAGCGACAAGAAAATGACAACACAGACGGCTCAAAGAACCTTTGTTATTGGTGATCTGCAAGGTTGTTTCTCTAGCCTCACTCAACTGTTGCAACGCATCGACCATCAGCCGACGCGAGATCACATTTACCTACTCGGTGATATTATCAACAGAGGACCTGAATCGCTGGCGTGTTTACGGTGGGCGGCACAAACCCCGAATCTACACAGTGTACTGGGTAATCATGATCTACACCTATTGGCTGTCGCCTCAGGGAACGAACGCTATCATCACACCAGCGACACCTTACGCGACATTCTTTCGTCACCTGATAAAGATAGCTTAATCAACTGGCTACGTCACCAACCTTTGCTCATTCATCTTGCCCAATTTAATACCACACTGGTACATGCAGGGGTCATGCCTCACTGGACCTTGACGAAGGCACAAAGCAAAGCGCGACGCGTAGAAACCATCTTGCAAAGCGATGAATGGCAAAGCTTCGCAGGACAACATCTTTATGGCAATCACCCCACCAACTGGTCAAAAACCTTGCCTGAAACCGATGCCTTGCGTTATATTATCAACACTTTCGCACGGATGCGCTTGTGTGGCGCGTCTGGTGAATTAGAATTCAAACATAAACTAGGCATGACCACTTATCCTAAAGGCTTTAAGCCTTGGTTTACCTACCCCCGAAAAGATGACAGTTTTGGTCGTATTCTTTTTGGTCACTGGTCAACCCTAGGTACTGGTGTCATTAACAACACCCTTTGTCTTGACACTGGATGTCTATGGGGTGGCACATTATCTGCTTTACAATTAGAAACCAATGAATTAATAACCATTCCTTGTCCAACCTATACCAGTCCCGAGTCCTGCGCATGAATGAAAAGATCTCCGATACCCCAGAACCAACGGCTGAACCAGCCTTAGTTGATCAACTGGTTGATAAACTGTTTGCCATTGATCTTGACGCTCTCGATATTGAGCAAGAGATGGTTGCCTTAAACCAAAGCAATGATTTTCGCTTTGTGGTCATTCCTGTCACCGTTCTCCTACTCGGAGCTGGCATGGCAATCGGGCTCTATATGGGCGCAATGATGATCGGCTTTTTAGCGGGTGCTTTTTTAGCATTTCTAGCAGGTTACGCTTATCAACTATGGGACAGACAATGGCGCGATGTTGCTGTCAAAAATGTCTTAGTCCGTATTGATGAAATTGAAGGCAAAAAAGGCTTTTTACGCTGGTTTCGTCCTCTGCTCGGACGTGATACTTACAAAACGATGTTTTATAAACTCTATAAGCAACAGGTTGTGGACATTGAGATGTATGTTCGTGCCTTACATCGTTTGCGCGATAAACCCAAAATGATCGTTCGTGCCGCACTCATTGCCACGCACCCTGAGTTAGCCCCTGCCTCAGAAGACAATGATGACAATACGGATTCCGCTTCAACAGAGCAAGACACCGCAAATGCTACCGCGACTAACAGTGCCAAAGCCTAACCGCTTCACTAAGACAATCCGCCACGTGAGGATAACCAGTTTTGCCTTTCAAATGGCAATCTTAGGTGCGGCACCAGCACTCGTACAAGCAGAAGAAGTGTTGATGATTTCAGGCAAGGTTGAACAGATGTTGTCTGGCGATGAATTTGTTTTGACCCACCCAGATCATGGGAGCATCAACATTCACCTCTTAGGCGTTGATGCGCCAGAGCTTGCCTCAAACGGATGCAAGGCTCAACCTTGGGCAGATCAAGCCAAACGCTATTTAACACAAACCCTGCACCAACAAAGCGTTAGTGCGCTGTGTTTGCGCCAATTAGATGAAAAAGGCTTTGCACAGTGTCGCATTAAGCGTGGAAATCAGGTTGATGTCAATCGTGCGCTCTTGGCTCAAGGTTACGCGTGGTTTGACAAACACTTAGGAAATGACCTGAGTCTCGCACAGGCAGAGCAACAAGCAAGAGAAGAAAAAGTGGGTATTTGGTCTGACCGACTGCTGATTACCGCCCCTTGGAAATACAGAGAAGACTGCGCGGCTAAGCGTTAATTACCCTCTATCTCTATCTGGTTATTCGTGTGTTTTTCATGATTATCACAACAAGACACTTTGCAGTCATCCATGCTTAGACTATAATTGGTTTTTTAAGGTATTTTTATTCTTTTTGGGAGCAGTAAATGACAATTCCACGCATTATTAATATGATGGCTGGCATGATGATTATGTTTAGTGTGCTATTAGCGCATATGTCTAGCACGATTGACATCACAGAGCCTTCATGGTTGTGGTTAACCTTATTTGTTGGTTTTAACCTCTTCCAATTTAGCTTCACAGGCTTCTGCCCAATGGACATCATCTTGCGTAAAATGGGCGTAAAAGATGGTACTGAAGGGGGTTGTTCATCAGGTAGCTGTTCGTCAACTCACTAATGGTTATGGGCAGTTTGCATTTCTCGCTCACTGCCCTTTTCAACGACTTTCCTGACAGATAAAGGTTGCTATATGGACAAACGATTACTTGAGATTTTGGTTTGCCCCGTCAATAAAACCCCCCTCATTTATGATACCGAACAACAACGCTTAATTTCACCCTCTGCTGGATTAGCCTATCCCATTCAAGATGGCATTCCGATTCTGCTTGCTGATGAAGCGCAAGCCTTGACCCACGATGAAGTGAGTCACTATCGCAAACCAACCACGCATCCACACAACGGGTAATTGATATGCCTGATTCCGTCATCATCACCCCACAAAGTATTGCTGAACCGTCTGCTGAACAGATTGTGATCATTCCAGCCAGAATGCACGCCTCACGCTTACCCAATAAACCCCTTGCGGACATTGCGGGCAAGCCCATGATTTGGCACGTCTGGCAAAAAGCCTTACAAGCCAAGGTGTCACGCGTTGTTGTGGCGACAGATCATGAGAAAATCCAAAGCATCATGCAAGATGTTGGTGCGGAAGTGGTGATGACGGATGCTCATCATCGCTCAGGTACAGAACGTTTGGCTGAGGTGTCACACAAGCTATCCTTACCCAAGGATACCATTATCATCAATGTGCAAGGCGATGAACCCCTGATTGATCCTGCGGTGATTCGACAAATTGGGCAACTGCTTGCTAAGAGCGATAAGGCTAAGATGGCAAGTCTCTACGAACCGATTCATGACGTTAAACAGTTAATGAACCCTAACATCGTGAAAGTGGTATGTGATCATCAGGGGCACGCCCTAACCTTTTCTCGTTCTCCAATTCCGTGGCATAGAGACCTATTTGGTCAACACCTCACGCCAGACTTGCCCTTACCGACAGAAGTCCCTTTCCGTCGTCATTTGGGTATCTACGCCTATCGTGCAGGATTCTTACAAGACTATGCGAGTTGGTCACCCTGTGATATGGAACAAATTGAATCTTTAGAGCAACTGAGGGTGTTGTGGCATGGACACAAAATCTTATTAGCTGAAGCCTGTCAACCTACCCTTGCAGGGGTTGATACCCCAGAAGACCTAGCTCGTGTACGTGCTATTTTCGAACAAAAGACACCTTAACCTTATCAATATCAACAAACCTCTGCACTTCATTTTAATGAGGACAAGTAGGTGCTGTTAGCAAGTTTGGAGCAAACAATCGCATGAGTCACTCAACCAATATCCGTTATATCGTTTCCGCTGGTGGAAAAATGCAAGGTAAAGCACGTGTTGCTGGCGACAAGTCCATTTCTCACCGAAGTATTATGCTTGGTGCCTTGGCTGAGGGAACCACCCACGTGACTGGCTTTTTAGAAGGTGAGGATAGCCTCAACACCCTAAAAGCCTTTCGTGCCATGGGGGTAAAGATTGACGGACCAGATCAAGGAAAAGTCACCATTCAAGGCGTTGGCTTAGACGGTTTAACAGCCCCTTCAACCGACCTAGACATGGGTAATTCTGGCACTGCCATGCGTTTATTGTCAGGCATTTTAGCAGGGCAAAGGTTCGACAGCACCCTGATTGGCGATGCGTCACTCTCCAAACGCCCAATGAAACGCGTTACCCAGCCACTGGCATTGATGGGTGCTAAAGTGGACAGTCAGGGGGAAAAAGGTTTACCGCCCTTGAAGATTCATGGCGGATCCCCTTTAACAGGCATTGATTACCAACTTCCGATGGCATCAGCTCAAGTCAAGTCTTGCGTCCTGCTGGCTGGTCTTTATGCTCAGGGAGAAACCAGCGTCACAGAGCCAGCACCAACACGCGATCACACGGAAAGAATGTTGCGTGGTTTTGGCTACGAGGTGATTACAGAAGGCAATCGCATTCGCCTAACGGGTGGTGGCAAGCTGACAGCAACCGATATTGATGTTCCAGCCGACATTTCTTCTGCGGCTTTCTTTATGGTCGCGGGTAGCATTACCCCAGAGGCTGACATTACCTTAGAACACGTTGGCATTAACCCAACACGGACGGGCGTGATTGATATCCTACGCTTGATGGGCGCAGATATTAGCCTCTCCAATGAAAAAGAAGTCGGTGGCGAACCTGTTGCTGATATTCGCATTCGTTATGCCCCCCTAACAGGCATTGACATTCCTGAACCTCTGGTTCCCTTAGCGATTGATGAGTTTCCTGTCCTCTTTGTTGCCGCCGCTTGTGCACAAGGTCGTACGGTATTAACGGGCGCGGAAGAATTACGTGTTAAAGAATCTGACCGCATTGCGGTCATGGCAAATGCCTTAACAGCAATGGGCATTTCTGCCGTCCCCACAGAAGATGGTTGTATCATTGAGGGCGGTCAATTGACAGCACCAGATCACCCGATTGACAGTCATGGTGATCATCGTATTGCCATGGCAAGCGCGATTGCTGCATTGCGTGTTGATGCAGGTCAGGTATTGATTGACGATTGTGCCAATGTCAACACTTCCTTTCCTGGATTTGTGAGCTTGGCGCGTGGACTTGGATTAAACATCACACAGGAAGCGCAAGCATGAGTCAACGCCCGCCAATCATTACCGTTGATGGACCCAGCGGTGTTGGCAAAGGGACGCTATGCGCCCGCCTGTCAACGCACTTTGGCTATCACTTTTTAGACAGTGGTGCCTTATATCGTGTATTAGGTTTGGCTTGTCATCAAGGTGCTATTGCTTTCAACAGTCCAGAAGCCATTCACTTGGCAAGACATCTTCCCGTCTCTTTCAAAGACGGTAAAGTATGGCTATCAGCAGATGATGTGAGCTTAGAAATTCGTAACGAAACCACCGCCAGCTATGCGTCACAAGTCGCCGTAGTACCAGAAGTTCGTGCGGCTCTGCTCGACTTCCAACGCGATTATGCTCAGGCTCCAGGTTTGGTTGCAGATGGTCGTGATATGGGCACCGTTGTCTTTCCCTCTGCGCCTGCCAAGCTCTTTTTAGAGGCTTCGGCAGAAGTTCGTGCAATTCGTCGTGCCAAACAGTTGAAAATTCAGGGATTAGATGTTAATATGGAAAATCTAATCCGAGAGATCAAAGAAAGAGATGATCGGGATCGAAATCGCACGGTAGCGCCTATGTTACCAGCTGATGACGCTCTGGTTCTGGACACCTCTGACTTATCTCCCGATACCGTATTTGAACAAGCACTGGCTTGGATCAACTCACGCTTAGCCTAACAGGAAGGAAAGCGTTTAATGAACCCTACCCCGTTGGTCTTTTTTCCTGATAAAAGACATTAAAAACAACGGTCTGAACTTGAGAAATCAATAATGGAAAATTTTGCTCAATTGTTTGAGGAATCTCTTAACAAATCATTTGCACCAGCTGGAACCCTAATCAAAGGTACTGTTACTAAAATCAACAACGATTTCGTTTATGTTGATGCTGGTATGAAATCAGAATCTCCGATTTCAATCAAACAATTCTTAGATGAAAAAGGTGAGTTAGAAGTTGCTGTTGGTGACGAAGTTGACGTTGCGATTGAAGCCGTTGATGATGGCTTTGGTGAAAGCAAGTTGTCACGTGAAAAAGCAAAACGCGCTGGCACTTGGGATTGGTTAGAGAAGCAATTGGAAGCAAACGCAATTGTAATGGGCTTGGTTACTGGTAAAGTAAAAGGTGGCTTGACAGTTGACGTTAAAGGTATCCGTGGTTTCTTACCAGGTTCATTGGTTGACACCCGTCCAGTGCGTGATTTTGGCTTCTTGGAAGGCAAAGACATCGAATTGAAATTGGTTAAACTTGACCGTAAGCGTAACAACGTGGTGGTTTCTCGTCGTGCAGTTATTGAAGCGGAAAGCAGTGCTGAACGCGAAGAATTGTTGAAAAACCTAGAAGAAGGTTCAGTGGTTAAGGGTGTGGTGAAAAACCTAACTGACTACGGTGCGTTCATCGACTTAGGTGGCATCGACGGCTTGTTACACATTACCGACATCGCTTGGCGTCGTATCAATCACCCATCAGAAGTACTGAATGTTGGTGACGAGATGGAAGTTAAGGTATTGAAATTTGACCGTGAACGTAACCGCGTTTCTTTGGGCATGAAGCAATTAGAGCAAGACCCATGGAGTCAAATCGCAGCAGCCTTCCCAGTGGGTTCAGAAATCTCTGGTAAAGTGGCTAACCTCACAGACTACGGTGCATTCGTTGAAATTCAAGAAGGTGTTGAAGGCTTAGTGCATACTTCTGAATTGGATTGGACAAACCGCAACATTCACCCATCGAAAATCGTTCATTTGGGTCAAGATGTTAACGTTAAAATCCTTGACATCGACACTGAGCGTCGTCGTATTTCTTTGTCACTCAAGCAGTGTCAACAGAACCCTTGGGAAGGTTTCGCTTCTCGCTTTAACAAAGGCGATCGCATCACAGGTAAGATCAAGTCAATCACTGACTTCGGTATCTTCATCGGTTTAGATGGCGGTATTGATGGTTTGGTTCACTTGACGGATATTTCTTGGAATAAAACTGGCGAAGAAGCCATTCGTGATTACAAGAAAGGTGATGAATTAACCACAACCATTCTTGCGATTGACCCAGAGCGTGAGCGTATTTCTTTAGGCTTGAAACAGCTAGAGCAAGACCCATTCAACACTTACACGGCAGAAAATGCACGTGGTGCGATCGTGACAGGTACGGTTGTGTCTGTTGACGAGAAAGGTGCTGAAGTTGAACTAGCGGCTGAAGTAACGGCTTACTTACGCGCTTCTGAAATGGCTGTTGAACGTGTAAATGACGCACGTGATGTGGTAAAAGTAGGTGACAGCATTACGGCTCGTATCACTAACGTTGACCGCAAAACACGTAGCATCAGCATCTCTGTTCGTGCGAAAGACGAAGCAGAACAAGCTGAAGCAATGAAAGGTTTCAGTGCTAATTCAGCAGCGGTTACCAGCAACACCTTAGGTGACTTGTTGAAGGGTCAATTGTAATTTCTCATGATTGAGTGATTATTAGCCCTGAAAAGCTCCGCAATTAAGATGTTTTTAACGGACTGATTAGCGGAGCTTTTTTAGTATTAGCATTTGTATCAACCTTTGCTTTATTTTGTAATTACAGGATGTCAACATGACAAAATCTGAATTAATTGAGTTAATTGCCCGTCAGTATCAGCAATTGCCACCAAAAGACGTAGAAATGGCTGTTAATCTTATTTTAGAAAGTCTTACCGATGCGTTAGCCAATGATGAACGCATTGAAATTCGTGGTTTTGGTAGTTTTACCATTCATCACCGCAAAGCAAGAATGGGACGCAATCCTAAAACGGGTGAATCTGTCGCATTAACCAGTAAACGCGCCCCTCACTTCAAACCTGGTAAAGAGATGCGTGATCGTATCAATGCCAGTCAACACATACCACTCGCTGATAAGTAATGGATTAAAAACTGATCCTGATGATAACTTTTGAATCATGAATGAACAGATACGCTTGTTTCGTCAGTTATATGTCATCAGCTATATGTCATTGGATGAGTTTCACTCAACTAAGCGAAAGAATTATCCCTAGTATCATAAGGAAATAAAGAAAGATGAAAACAACATCACCCATTATTGTTGCCTTAGATTTTCCTTCTGCTGAATCTGCCTTACACCTTGCGCGTCAATTATCACCCGAACACTGTCGCCTTAAAGTGGGTAAAGAGCTGTTTACCTTAGCAGGACCGCATTTAGTGAGTCAACTACAAGATCTTGGTTTTGATGTGTTTTTGGACTTAAAATTCCATGATATTCCCAATACCGTCGCAGCGGCAGTTGATGCCGCGGCACGCTTGGGCGTTTGGATGGTCAATGTGCATGCCACAGGTGGTAAAAAAATGATGCTTGCCGCACGCAATGCCTTAGAAAAACACCACCAACCTCCCTTGTTAATTGCCGTTACCATGCTTACTAGCCTATCAGACGAAGATATGCTCGAAATTGGTTACATGGCAGGGGCGCAAACCATGGTCGAAAACCTCGCCAGCCTTGCCAAATCTTGTGGCTTAGATGGCGTAGTCTGTTCTGCACAAGAGGCCACAACCTTGCGTCAAGCCATTGGCTCTGAATTTACCCTAGTCACACCCGGCATTCGATTGCCTGATGCAGAGCAAGATGATCAAACGCGCATTTTAACGCCTGAAGCGGCAATGAAAGCTGGTTCAAATTATTTGGTGATTGGTCGCCCTATTACCCGAGCAGAAGATCCTGCCAAGGCATTAGCTCACATCTTATCACGCCTAACCCCTTAATTATAAGATGTACTTTACACTATGCGCAAAAACCCCCGTTCCACCTCTGCCCTAACGCAGAAAGAGAGTTCACAAAGAAATACGTGGAAATATAACCTTTCTTCACAACTGCCTAAACTGGTTGCTGTCAGTGATGACAGCAAAAAAACCAAAGAAAAACTTTCCTTATCTATTATAGATTTATCGCATGATGGGAGAGGTGTCGCCAAACGAGAGGGCAAAATTATCTTTGTGGCGGGAGCCTTACCTAACGAAACCGTCACCGCGCAATTGCAAGAGAGCAAAAAGAACTTTGCTGAAGCCAAACTCCTCACCCTTGAGCAAGCGTCTGAACATCGTGTAACCGCCGACTGTCCACACTATGGACGCTGTGGTGGCTGTCAATTACAACACCTGTCCTATGCACAACAAGTCATTGAAAAACAACAACAACTCGTTAAAACATTGGTACAAAAGAACTTAGGGCTCTTTACCCCCCTTGCCCCTATTGTGGCAACTGGCTTACACTACCGTCGTCGCGCTAAGTTTGTTCTGAATCATCATCACTTGTGCTTTCGTAGTTTGGGTGGGAAGACACAAGAGATCATCAAAAGTTGTTTGTTGCTAGAACCCTCCCTCGATCAGCTACTGCAAAATTTGACGCACGCCTTTGAACAAAAAAACTTATCAACCAATGCCGTTTTTGAGTTAGAAATGACCCTTTTCGACCAATTGGTTGTGGTGATTAAAGTCGGTCGTCATTGGACAGAGGCACAACAACTCAAATGGCAACACTGGTTAACGCAACAAGCGGTGCATCTTTTGGTGATACAAACGGCTGATCACCAAAACCATACTTATTACTTGACGGATACTACCGAAACACAGCTCACTGAAACCGTCAACCACATTCCCTTGTCGGTGACTTGGGATAGCTTTGTACAAGCCAATCGCCTTGTCAATCAGCAAATGGTACAGCAAGCGATTGACTGGTTAGCCCCGAATGCGCACACAAAAGTGCTTGATTTGTTTTGTGGTATTGGTAATTTTAGCTTCGCGCTTGCCACCATGAGTGCCGAGGTGCTAGGGATTGAAAATAATCTCGCCAGTTTACAGGTAGCCAAACAGACGGCTCAAGGTTTGGGTATGCACAAGGTGTCTTTTTTATCAGCTGACTTATTTGACAGCAATACCCAACTGCCTGCGGGTTATGATGCGCTACTCCTTGACCCACCAAGAGATGGTGCAGATCAGGTATGTCAAAAACTAAAACGGCACAAAGAGATTCAACGTATTGTTTATGTGTCTTGCCATCTGGGAAGTTTACAACGTGATCTGGTTACCTTGACACAAGCAGGATTCAAGATCATTCAAATTGGCTTGGTGGATCAGTTCCCACAAACCTATCATATTGAATCTATGGTATTACTCTCCCGCTAAGTGATGATAGGGGCAAGCATCACGGATGAATCTGGTCTAAGCAGCAGATTCATCCTCTGATCCTTGACCATTGAGCCTATTGATTACTTAGCTATCATCTTAAAATAATTTGGAAACCACTATGGGTAAAGAAATTGAACGTAAATTTTTAGTCACCAATGAAGCTTGGCGTGAACAAGTTGTTCGCTCTGCCAATTATGCACAAGGCTATTTGAATGAACCAGTCTCTTGCTCGGTACGTGTTCGTATTGAAGATCATGAAGCGAGATTGAACATCAAGCGTGTACAGATTGGGGCCTCTCGTGATGAATTTGAATATCCCATTCCCTTAGCCGATGCTGAAAAACTCATGACCATGGTATTAGGACCAAAAGTCATTAAAACACGTCACTTTGTTCCTATAGGACAGCATGAATGGGAAATTGATGAGTTTTTAGGCGATAACGCTGGGCTGATTGTTGCGGAGTTAGAATTGGACAGTGAAGATGAAGCCTTTGACACGCCCGCTTGGTTAGGTAAAGAGGTAACAGAAGAAGCCCGTTACTATAATGTTTTTTTGTCCCAAAAACCTTATAATCAATGGACAACCTCTGAACAATCAGGCAATTGATCGCACAATTTACACTCACAGATCTGTGGTTATAAGGGTTATACAATGCGGTGTTATCCTTATCGCCATACTCACTCATTTGATACAAAAGGATGCTTGTCATGCTTGTTGCACCTATTCGTCACTTACCATCATTAGCCTTAACCCTTGTAGCGACCAGCTTACCCATTATGAACGCCTCTGCAAGTGCTGGATTGTTGGAGTTGTATGAATTAGCCCTAGAAAAAGATGCGCAACTACAGCAGGCACAGGCTCAGTATTTGGCTGATCAGGAAGTCGTCAAACAAGCCAAAAGCTTACTGCTTCCTAATGTCTCAGCACAAGCTTCTTATCAACACAATGATTATTCGACTCAATCTGTTCCCTTTGGTACTCAGTCAGCAAGTCAACAAAAGTTGGTTGTTTCACAAGCCCTGTATGATGCCAGTGCTGAGTTACGCTATGAACAAGCACAACAGCAAGTCAACTTGTCAGCACTCTCCTTAAAACAAGAAGAGCAATTGCTGATCTTGCGTTTGGCTCAAGCCTATTTTGATGTGTTACGAGCGGAACAATTATTAACCCTGACGCAGGTGCAGTCTTCAGCCATTGCCTTACAACGCGATAAAATTGCGGAAGGCGTTAAGGTTGGGTTAACCAACCCCGTTGATCAGTTAGAGGTACAAGCGCGTTACGATTTGGCTGAAGCCGATCGCATTAACGCTGACACACAAGTGATCAACGCACGTGAAGCCTTGGAGCGATTAATTGGTCAACCTCCTAACAACCTAAAAAGCCTGCCCTTAGATGTCAATTTGACCAAAATTGAACAATCGCCTCAAAGCATTGCAGACAGCTACGAACAGAACAACTTGACCGTACAATTCAATAAAATAAAGTTAGACCTTGCTGAAAAAGACATTGAGGTACAAAAAGCTGGGCATTATCCGACCTTATCGGCACAAGCGACCTTGCTCAACACCGACAATCAATACTTGGCTCAACAGCGTTATCCCAATCAGTACCAAACCAACTCGGTTGCCTTGCAATTATCTGTTCCTCTTTATGCAGGTGGCTTAGTTTCCAGCAAAACCCAACAAGCCGAACACTTACGCGCAGTACAAAGAGCAGGATTACAGAGAGCTCAAGAACAGGCTCGCCTAGATTTGTTAAGCCTAAGTAAAACTGTGAAAAACAATCAAACAAGATTGCAAGCCTTGCGCCAAGCGGTTAAATCAGGAGAATCCTTTTTAACGGCCGCTGAAGAAGGTCGTCGTGTTGGAATGCGTGAGTTGGTCGATGTGCTCAATGCGCGTACCACCCTATCCAAAGCACAACAAGACTTAGCCAACGCGCTTTATGACGATGTTCTGGCACGTTTCCGTTTGTCTTCTGCCCAAGGAAATCTTACCTTAGATGCCTTACGCCAGATTGAAAGTTATTTAACACAACCATGATCACGAAATGATGCAGGCGATACAGCTTGTCAGCTGGTTAGGTGCATCAGTTAGGTTCGGTTCAGTTAAGCTAGATTATTAAGTTAAGTATTAGGCATGATGTCAGAGAAGATTCAACAAACAAAACGACAACTCTTCAAACTAGGGCTTGTGGGGATGTCTTCTGGGCTTGGCTTGGTAGGCTGTTCGCCTTATACACCAGAAGATAACCCTAAGCACATCCGCATGGGCGTTCCTGATGTGTCACCACATTTAGACCCTCGCTTTGCTACCGATGCCTTTTCCATGCGCATCTGTCGCTTAATTTATCCTGCGTTAGTCGATTTTGATCAGTCATCACTACCAACCCCTTGGCTGGCGAATCATTGGGTATGGAAATCGCCTACCCAATTATGGATTGGCTTAAAGTCGGACATTTCGTTTCATCATGGCAAATGTTTACAGCCTGAAGATGTGGTCGCCACCTATCGTAGCATTTTAGACAACCGCACTGCCTCACCGCTCAAGGGTTCTTTGCGACACCTTGTTAGCATTGAAGCGCAAGAAAATGGTGTGCTTTTTACGTGGCAAAAACCTGATCAATTAGCCTTGTTTCGCTTAACCGCGCCCATTTTGCCTGCCGATCTTCTCGCACAGCAACATGATTTTCACCATGCCCCCATTGGCACAGGCAGTTGTCGCTTCGTGCGTCTCACCGATCAACACTTACAATTACAAAGATCCGATGAATCTCTCCTTTCTTTTATTGGGGTTAAGGATGCCACGGTTCGCTTATTGAAAGTCGTCAGAGGCGAGTTGGATATTGTACAAAATGACCTGTCTCCTGAATTGATTCAACATGCCAGAACTCGAAATCAGTTATCCGTACAATCGCGTTTAGGCAGTTCTTTTTCATATTTAGGTATTAACTTCAAGGATCCGCATTTGGCAAAACACGAGGTGCGATTAGCCATTGCCTCTGCGATTGATCGTCAGAAGCTGGTAACGACACTGCTACATCAACTGGCAACACCCAGTGATGGATTATTTACGCCAGATCATTGGTGTGGTTTGCCAACCGATACACTAGGCATTGGCTTTAACCCTGATCATGCACAACAACTATTAGCGCAAGCAGGCTATACAGCCCAAAACCCTTTGCGCTTGACCTTCAAAACCTCTACGGACTCAACGCGCTTACGACTCGCCACTGTCTATCAAGACATGCTAAAAGCCGTTGGTATTGAACTGACCGTTGCCTCTCAGGATTTTGGCAGTTTTTATCATGACATTCGTCAAGGGCACTTTCAGCTTTATGGCTTATCGTGGGTTGGCGTTAAATCTCCTGAAATTTTTGAATATGCTTTTGCCAGCTACTCCACACCGCCTACGGGTGCCAACCGCGGATTCTATCATGATGCGCAAACGGATCAACTCATTGATCAAGCCCTTGCTGAAACACAGTTACCTAACATGGCTGATAAGTATCGCCAATTACAGAAGCACCTGTTACATCAGCTTCCGATGATTCCATTATGGCACGATCACCAAGTCGTGGTAGCACGCCAGTCTGCTAAAGGCTACCTCCTTGCCGAAGATGGACGTTATGATGGTCTGTTACAGGTTAGCAAAACAACAAATAAGACATAAAAAATACGTAAAAAAATAATAAAATGAAAAAGAAATCATCAGGCTCTTGCCTTTCGCATAGCAATGGGATAGAGTAATCGGTTTATTTCTGATTGACGGCTTAGGCATTATTATTCATGGCACAACAACTTGATCTCATTCGTAACTTTTCCATTATCGCCCATATTGACCACGGTAAATCAACCCTAGCGGACAGATTCATTCAGTTTTGTGGTGGTTTAACTGCTCGGGAAATGTCCTCTCAAGTCCTTGATTCAATGGACTTAGAAAAAGAACGCGGCATTACCATTAAAGCCGCCAGCGTGACCCTTCACTATAAAGCAAAGGATGGTCAGACCTACGAACTCAATTTTATTGACACTCCCGGTCACGTCGATTTTAGTTACGAGGTGTCTCGCTCCCTTGCCGCCTGTGAAGGTGCCTTACTGGTTGTCGATGCTTCCCAAGGGGTTGAAGCCCAAACACTGGCTAACTGTTACACGGCAATTGAGCAAGGCTTAGAGGTCTTACCCGTGCTCAATAAAATTGATTTGCCTAATGCTGATGCTGACAGAGTTATTCAGGAAATCGAAGAAATTGTGGGTATTGAAGCCGTTGAAGCGGTTCATGCCAGTGCTAAAGCGGGTATTGGCATTGAAGAAACCCTAGAACAAATCATTCAGAAAATCCCTGCCCCTAAGGGTGACATCAACGCACCCTTAACAGCTTTGATCATTGACTCTTGGTACGACAACTACCTCGGTGTTGTGTCCCTCGTTCGCGTCATGGATGGTGCGATTACGCCCAAAATGAAAATGAAGGTCATGTCAACGGGTGGCATTCATGAAGTGAATGAAGTGGGTGTCTTTACCCCCAAACGTACCAAACGCGATGCCTTGTATGCAGGCGAAGTGGGTTTTGTGATCGCTGGATTGAAAGAGATTGATGGTGCGCCTGTTGGCGATACCTTAACGGATGGGGCGAAACCTGCCACCACAGCTCTACCTGGGTTTAAGCCTGCGCAACCACGCGTCTTTGCGGGTATCTTCCCCATCAGTTCAGAAGACTATGAAGACTTACGCGAATCCCTGCGTAAACTGCGCCTAAACGATGCGTCATTATTCTTTGAACCAGAAACCTCTACCGCCTTGGGCTTTGGGTTCCGTTGTGGCTTCCTAGGCTTATTGCATATGGAAATCATTCAAGAACGCTTAGAGCGTGAATTTAATCTCGATTTAATCACCACCGCGCCAACCGTTGTCTATGAAGTGATGACCAGCAAGGGTGAAGTGTTATTGGTTGATAATCCTTCTAAACTTCCTGAACTTGGTAGTATTGCTGAAATTCGTGAACCGATCATTCAAGCCAACCTACTCATGCCCAAGGACTATGTCGGTGCTGTATTGGGCTTGTGTATGGAAAAACGTGGCGTACAAAAGAACATGAATTACGCTGGCAACCAAGTACAACTGCAAATTGAATTGCCACTCAACGAGGTGGTGTTAGACTTTTTCGACCGTTTGAAGTCTATTTCACGTGGCTATGCCTCCATGGATTATGAATTCCGTCGCTTCCAAGCGGATGACTTGGTGCGTATGGATATTTTGGTCAATGGTGAGCCTGTTGACGCACTCTCCATGATTATTCACCGCAGTACCGCGCAATATCGTGGTCGAGATGTCATTGAAAAACTTAAAGACTTAATTCCACGTCAAATGTTCGAAGTCGCTTTACAAGCGGCGATTGGGGCAAAAGTCATTGCACGAACCAACATTAAAGCCATGCGTAAAGACGTACTGGCAAAATGTTACGGTGGTGACGTTAGCCGTAAGAAAAAACTGCTTGAAAAACAAAAAGAAGGTAAAAAACGCATGAAGTCTATCGGTCGTGTCGATATTCCACAAGAAGCATTCTTGGCGGTATTACACGTCAGTAAAGATAACGGGTAAAGATAACCTCTCATGTTTTTTTTGTGCGTTCAGCACAGCAGTTAAAAAGAAGATAAAGGATAAGTCATGCTATTTGAAATTATATTAACGTCAGTCGTGATCGTTTCTGGCTTGTTGATGCTTGCCGATAAACTCTGGTTAGCAACACGACGCTTACAAGACGATAAACTTCCTGTTCTTTTAGACTATGCCTATTCTTTGTTTCCTATCTTAGCACTGGTGTTGGTGCTACGCTCCTTTGTGGTTGAACCCTTCCGCATCCCTTCTGGCTCTATGTATCCGACTTTGCACATCGGTGATTTTATCCTCGTCAACAAAATGAGTTATGGCATTCGCTTGCCAATCATTTATACCAAGCTATTTGATACCGCTCACCCAGAGCGTGGTGAAGTGGTGGTTTTTCGTTTTCCAGAAGACCCACAAAAAGACTATATCAAACGTGTCATTGGCTTGCCTGGGGATAAAATCAGCTATGTCGGCAAAACCCTCATGGTTAACGGCGAAATACTGGGGCAAACCCCCGTTGGACGCTTTGAAGCACCACATTCTGGTGCCGTAATGAATGGTGCAATGGAACTTACTGAGCAACAGACCCATAACATTACCCACAATATCTTATTGGATAAAGATCGAAACAGTACTGACTTGATGGACATCGAAGTGCCCGAAGGTCATTACTTTGTTATGGGAGACAATCGGGATCACAGCTATGACAGTCGCTTCTGGGGCTTTGTGCCAGAAGAAAACCTTAAAGGGCGTGCATTCTTTATTTGGATGCACTTTGATGATGGCTTCAACACAGATCGGATCGGATTAAGTATCAAATGATCAACGAAACCCGTAAAGCAGATGCCGTACGCGCTTTAGATAATTGCATGTTGCGTATCGGTCATCATTTTAGTCAACCAAACGTTTTGCTTCAATCGTTAACCCATCGTAGTTTTACGAATGAGCATAACGAACGTTTAGAATTTCTTGGTGATGGTATTCTAAACTTCCTTGTGGCAGAAGCACTTTATCAACGCTTCCCACAAGCCCCTGAGGGTGTATTAACACGTATGCGTGCCAAGCTAGTACGTGAAGAAACCCTTGCCGAATTAGCCATTGAGCTTAACTTAGGTGAGTGTTTACGCTTGGGTTCTGGTGAGTTGAAAAGCGGCGGTTTTCGACGCGCCTCAACCCTTGCTGATGCCTTTGAGGCAGTCATTGCCGCTATTTACCTTGACGCTGGAATGGAGCCTGCCAGAACATTTGTCATTAAGCTACTTGCCTCTCGCTTCGAAGGACTAGATGCAACAGCTATGGACAAAGATCCAAAAACACGGTTACAAGAATGGTGTCAATCGAAAGCAATTCCATTACCCATCTACAGCCTTGTTCAGCAATCAGGAGAAGCACATGCGTTGATGTTTGAAGTATCTTGCCAAGTCAAAGATATTCCCGTCACGCATGCTACGGCAAACAGTCGTCGCAAAGCAGAGCAGTCTGCCGCCAGCGAAGCCTTTGCTTATTTGCAAGCCCAAGGCAAAGCCTAATAACAACAAGATCCAAACAAATTAACCTCTCTATTTGGCAAGACAATAAAGATAATCACTTTTCGTCTTGCCACTTTTCACAACGGTAAAACTGAAACCCTTCTTCTGTTTTCATTACCCACTGACACTGCTCAAACTGAGACACCCATTTTTCTGAAGCATGATCAGGAGACAGGAGCAGTACACCTGACACCCCCTTCTCTGCCGAACCAAACCACAAATCAAATTGATCGATGCGATGATCCAAGACAATCACAGGCGCAGGTCGTGCATACCAAGCAATTCTGCTGGCTGAGACCCAATTCGGAATCAAGAGCTGTTCATTCGGCTGAAGTAAGTCGCTTGCCTCTTGCCCTGCTCGCTTCCAGCCAAAAATATCTTGTGCTGGGTTTGGCTGAAACAAAGCACCAACTTGTGGCATCATGACCAACAAGCTCAGACTCAAAAGGATAACTGCCCCATAACCTGCGTTCAATAACGTAAGCACGCGCACGACCTTACCTGCTGACAGCAGCGCATTGGCTAACCAAGGCAAAGCCAACACATAAAAAAACAACAACCAATGCGGTAAACTCGGCTCTTTACCCGAAGCGATGGTAAAGATCAACAAACCCGGCAAACTGAACAGAATGAGCATCAAACGCCACTGAAACGAATCCTTGTGTCGATAAGACCAAACCCCTAACACCAGCCACCAAGCCCCCACCCACACCATCGGTGAATAGCTGAGTAACTGACTGAGCTGACTTTGTAGCAGATTACGCCACAACCAAGGATCGTTTGGCGCACCATGATTCAACTGATACAAGATGGATATCCACTCATGCTCTGCGTTCCACAGCAGGACGGGGAAAAGCATAACCAAGGCAATGGTCACTGCCAACCAAAACCCGAGCGTTAATAAATAACGCGCCGAAAAAAACAACAGCATCAGCAACAAACCCATTGCCATCAGCACACTGGTATATTTGCTCAATCCCGCCAAGCCAATCAACACACCGAGCATTGCCCATTGCCCAAGCCTTGGGTTGAGCAAGGTTCTCTGCGCTTGCCAAAACAACGCCAATACCAAAGGCATTAATAAGGTTTCAGGAACCACCGCCATGCCCAATAAAAAAGACATGGGCATTAAGGCAAACAACAACACAGCTAAATTGGCGGCAGGCAATTGAAACAGGCTGAGGGTAAAGCGATGCAACAGCCACAAGGTTAACGCATAACTGATCATCGCTAGGCTTCTGAGTGCAAGCTCATGATCGCTGATCAATAAGATCACCGCTTGCAACCACCCCACCAAGGGAGGATGGTCAAAATAACTTAACGCCAGATGTGAAGCATACAAAGCATAATGCGCTTCATCAACCGTTAAGGGCGTGATACCAGCAAGCACCAGATGCCACACGCCAGTAACCATCACACAATAGCGTAGAAAATGAGGATGACTCAGCCAGTCATTCAAACGATGAATCATAGTAATCGGATCTCATGGTGGATAAAAACCACATAAAAAAAGGGCCTAACATCACTGCTAGACCCTAGAAATACAGTTTAACCAGAGGAAAGATTGGTTAAAATGCTCAAACGCTCACAACGTAAATTATGGAACACATAACTCACGATTATTAGAATATAATGAAACGCTAATTTAGTCAAGCACCAGACTCAGGATTTTGTGATCTTTTTGCTTGATTTTTAGCGGCGATCGCTGCCCAATCAATATTATTACAGGCATCACAGGCTTCCTTAAAAATACCGAGTTTAACCAATAAGGCATGTAGTTTGCAACCCACACAATAGGCTAATACTGCCTCAGCCCACATAAAGCCGATACAAATCCATACCATATAAACAGGCATCCATAAAGGCATGAAATTGTAATCCGTTGGCAAGTCTAAACCCAGTATTCCATTCAGGGCTTCTGCCACAGGTACGGGATTAAAAAACACAATACAAATCGTAATCATGGTCATGCCAATCGACCATGCCATACGTTTTGGCTTCAGCGGTTTCCACACCACGGGTTCATTGCGGGTGAGATAACTGGTTAACCAGATGGTTGGCGATAATTTAGAGGTTGAAACCCACATTCCAACCAACATTTCAAACAGGGCATAAAATAAAATAGCCGTTTGTAAGCCATAATCGTAGGTTCGGCGCATCGCTTCAACCGTGTAAAGAATATGACCGTCAAAATCAGTATTACCCGTATCAACGGCAGTATTGCCATCAACAATCCAGTGAGAACCATAGCCCACATCAAACAAGGTTAACCCCATAAACAAAGGGATAGCCAATAAAATTCCCGCACGCATACGCACAGCGGTTTCGTTGATAAATACCTCTGACTCGCTGGTATCTCTAAACCAAAGCTGACCTGAGTTGACTGACACAATACCCCTCCATCGACTAGACTTGTCGTTATATATTCACAGGTGATGAAACACTGAATCGTTTAAGAAAATTTCTTATGCGTAACAATGATACCAAAATACCGCAAGGGATTGTCAATCAACCCCAAATTAATCCTTGCATAATTAATGCTTGCATAACGACCTGCACCTACGGCAAAATCATCACCAACCCGTAAGAGCAACACATCAGATGAGTGGGGAGCATTTTAGTCTATGAAAGTAACCGTGATTGATATTGGTCAATTTGAATGGCCATCAGGCGCCCCCAACCTACTGCACGCTTTAGAAGACGCTGGCTTAGACATCAGTTATAGCTGTCGATCGGGAGCTTGTGGTGCCTGCCAGTTGCGTCTTGTAGAGGGAAGTGTACACTGGGTACAACAACCGAGTGTCTCTTTACCGAGCGGGGAAATGCTTGCCTGCTGTGTTATCCCTAAGGGGGATATTTCCATTCAGCTCCCCGATTAGCGCATTCTTCTTGCTTTCTATTGCGCTGATCACGAATTTTAGCCCGCTTTATGGTAGAATCTACGACTATGTTAGCGAGCTAACCCGAAATGGGTCATTATTTTCGAGTGTTTTTAAGGAGTCAGGCATGAGTCACGCGTTGGCACAATTCAATATGATCGAACAACAAATTCGCCCTTGGGATGTGTTGGACATTGCAGTACTAGATACCTTAGCAAAAGTACCACGTCATCATTTCGTCCCTGTAGCCTATCAAGCGATTGCTTACGCTGACTTAGAAATTCCCTTAGCAGACAATCAAAAGATGCTTGAACCTAAAATGGTGGGTCGCCTGCTACAAGCCTTAGATGTGCAGACAAAAGATCGCGTGCTCGAAATTGGCACAGGCAGTGGCTATTTTACCGCATTGCTTGCTAAGATGGCACACTCAGTGACCAGCGTAGAATTGTCGCAACCATTACATCAACAAGCGCGTGAGCGTTTGCGTGAGTTGGGCATAGAGAACGCACACTTAGCACAGGGTAATGCGGCTGAGGCTTGGTCAGATGGTCAGCGTTATCATGCCATTGTCCTAACAGGTGCTGTCACGCAAGTTCCTAAAAGCTATTTAGAGCAACTCGAGCTGGGTGGTCGTCTCGTTGCCATCACAGGCAAAGCCCCCAGCATGCAAGCCGTATTATTTACGCGCACAGAACATCAGCAATGGTCACAAGAGTCGTTATTTGAAACACAACTTGCCTATCTTACTGGGGCAGAGCCTCTTATGCACTTTGGTTTCTAACACCGCTAATGGCTTTTATTCTTGCTTCGGCTTCTCCACGTCGCACACAACTACTAACTCAACTAGGGATTGTTCATCAGGTACACTCCCTAGACCTACCTGAAATTCGTCATCCGAATGAAACGGCTTTGGGATATGGTTATCGCATTAGCCTCGAAAAAGGGCTGGCGGTACAAGCGGCTTTTGGTCAAGCAGATGACTGGATTTTATCGGCAGACACTGAAGTAATCGTTGCTCAGGATCTGGTGTTGGGAAAACCTGAGGATTATGCGCACTTTTTACAGATGATGTCACAATTGTCTGGGAAAACCCATTGGGTGCAAACGGTCATCACCCTGTGCCAAGGCGAAAGGGTGTGGCAAAATCACCAACTGAGCCAAGTGGTCTTTCGTGAGATTTCTGAAACCGAACGCGCCACTTATTGGGCAAGCGGTGAGCCTCAGGGTAAGGCTGGCGGTTATGCCATTCAAGGCAGTGCGGCACGTTGGGTGTCTGCTTTTCAAGGCAGTCACTCTGGGGTAATGGGCTTACCTCTTTATGAATGTGATCAATTGCTCACCTTAGCTGGAGTTCCCAGATGATCATCACGACCTCAGAAGAAAAAGTATTGGTAAATGTTACCCCAAGAGAAACACGCGTCGCTTGGGTAGAGAATGGTGTGCTCCAAGAAGTATGGGTCGAAAGAACCAGCAAACGCGGTTTGGTCGGTAATGTTTACCGTGGGCGAGTGATGCGCGTTCTACCAGGGATGCAAGCGGCTTTTGTGGACATTGGGTTAGAAAAAGCGGCTTTTTTACACGTATCCGATGTTCGCCTTTCCAACGACATCCCGCCCGATAGTGATGATGTCACCAAATTGCTACACGAAGGCAAAGAAGTCTTGGTTCAAGTCGTCAAAGACCCTTTAGGCACAAAAGGCGCGAGGGTGAGCATGAATGTGACCTTGCCTTCACACCTGTTGGTGTATTTACCGAAAGAAAAAACCATTGGCATTTCTCAACGCATTGAAACAGAAGAAGAACGCCTACGCCTACGCGCCATTGTTGATGAGCTGATGCGGGCTGAGGGATTTGTCGGAGGATTCATTGTGCGTACCGTTGCTGAAGGGACTGCCGCCGACATTCTTATTGATGACATTTTATTCTTACAAAAACTCTGGCGTAAGATTGATCAAGACTATCGCAATGCCTCCGCACCACGCTTAATTTATGAAGACTTGCCCCTCTATTTACGCGTCATTCGTGATGTACCACACGACCGCATCGAATCCTTACGGGTGGACTCACGTGAAACCTTTCAACGCATGCAAGCCTTTGCGCAGGAGTATGTGGTAGGATTGCTTCCTAAATTAGAACACTATCAGGGTGAGCGTCCTATCTTTGATCTTTACACCATCGAAGACGAGATCCAAAAAGCATTAGACCGAAAAGTCCCTCTGAAATCAGGTGGCTATATCATTATCGACCAAACCGAAGCCATGACCACCATTGATGTGAATACGGGGGCCTTTGTCGGCAATCGCAATTTAGAAGAAACCATTTTTCGCACCAATCTTGAAGCCGCTTTGGTGATTGCACGCCAGCTACGCTTACGAAACCTCGGCGGTATCATTATTCTCGACTTCATTGACATGGTGGTAGAAGAACACAAGATGCAGGTGCTACAAGCCTTAGAACGCGCCTTACAAAAAGACAGAGTGAAAAGCACCATCAGTCAACTGACCAGTCTAGGCTTGGTTGAAATGACGCGCAAACGCACCAGAGAAAGTCTGGTACAAACCCTCTGCGAACCCTGTCCGATGTGTCAAGGTCGTGCGATGATTAAATCTATCGAAACCGTCATTTATGAGGTTTTTCGTGAGTTGACTCGCATGGCAAGACAGTATGAATCTGAAAAACTCTTGGTCATTGCCAATGAGCAGGTGGTCACGCGCTTGCTGGAAGATGAGTCCACCAGCATCGCTGAACTCGAATCCTTTATTGGCAGAAGTATCTGCTTTCAACAAGATATGCAGTACTCACAGGAGCAATTTGACGTTGTCATGCTCTAGCGATCCGCTAGAAAGCACTCACGACACCTCAAATACAGGATAGCAACCAATGACGTTACTGACGAATATAGCGAACAATCTATGGTTCAAGCGGATATTACGCCTTAAAGTTCATCTGCTCTTCTGGACAAGCCTCTTCCTGTTAAGCCTCTGGTTGATCTTGATTTCAGGCTTGCATCTGGTTGCCAACAAACCTGATCTCCTCTATACTCTAGCCGAATGGGCTGATACCACACTCACCATTGATCATTTTGATTCAGAAACCCAACCGCTCAGTGCCTCCGTTAGGCTATCACTCGATGGCGTTACCCTCTCTTGGAACAAAGGTTCTGTGGAAATTGATCACCTAGCAGGTGATCTTAACTTGTGGAATCTGCTCATGCCTGACCTTGCTATCGGCAAGGAAATGCACATTCAGGGTATGCGCGTTACCCTGATGGCTGACCAGACACATGAAGTGCAAGTCAATGAACAACCACTCGCCAGCCCTTGGTTACGCTTTTGGGAAAACACACAACTTCATGATGCGCAGGTTATTTGGCAAGCAGAGGCACCTTGGCGATTAGAACACATCGACCTTAGCCTTACCAAAGATCATCAATGGCAAGCCAATATGCGTGGGTTATGGCATTATCCAGGATTATCTGCTATGCCTGTCATGGCGAGTGCAACCATTCAGCATCAATTTGGCTTTAACCCTCAGGCACATTTTTCTGCCGAGCTGTCCCCTAACGATCTACCGATATTAGGACAAAACTATCAGGGCAAACTTAATTTAACAGGGGACTGGGATGCCACGGCGATTCGTGCCAGCATTGCCATAGAGGCGGAAGAAAAAGCGGAAGAAAAAAGAGACGTTGCTACCACCAATGGCGATCCTCCAGAAGCCCCATCACCAGCTCGATTCCAAGGGAAAAGTCAGCTCATCGGTGAAGTGCGTAGCGAAGACTTGGTGAATTGGGAGATTTTGATTCAAGAACTACAAATGAACAGCGAACACATCGCACTACCCGTTTGGCCAAGAATCAACATCAATCCACAACAAGGTGCCAAACTTGCCTTGCATCAAGTCGGATTGAGCGCACAGGATCGCTGGGTTCAGATGTTACCTGAAGACATGCAAACGCTATGGCGCAGATGGCAACCAGAACTCTGGTTTAAGCAACTCCTGCTCACCTGGACACCAGAGGGTCATCTCGACACCATTCGTGGTGGTATTGATATTCTGCGTTGGCAAGCACAAGACATTGCCCCAGGGGTGGATTTACGAGACATCACCTTTGACTACAACCCACAAGCGGGGCAATTGCAAATCATCCCATCGAGCAGTAGTCAGCTTCACTGGAACTGGCAGAATGACGACCCCATCATCATTAATACCAGTCCATTTGTATTGACCCTAGACCCAAAACATCCTTTTGCGCGTTGGCAATTACCCTTATGGCAAGTGTCTATTGGTGAAACCACCCTTCAACTCGCCTTAACAATGGATAAGGAACTCACGGCTAATGCCAAATTATCGGCTCCTTCGTTTCAGAGTATCTTGTCGCTACTGCCTATGCGCCACTTTTCTTCAGACCTACAAAACTGGCTGAACAAGGCTTTGGTGCATGGTGAAAACATTAGCCTCAACGCACATTATCAAGGCGACATCCGTGAATTGTTAGCAGGAAGCTGGACAGAAGAACAACTCACGGTTTCAGGTAAGATTCACAACACCACCCTCGCCTTCGACCCAGACTATCCAGCCATAACGGATGCGGAGGTACAGATCGCTCTGCGTCCATCTGGCTTACACATCACCAGCGATAAGGCAAAACTCGGTAAGGTTGCCGTCAGCCAAGTAACAACAGACCTCCTATTTCTTGACGATCAACACGCAACAGAGAACCCCATCAAAGAAAATCAACAAAGAATTGCCTTACGCATCAATGGTGATTACCAAGCAGAACTTGGCAATGCCAAAGATTTCCTATTAAGCAGTCCGCTTGCCAAACTCATTGGCATCGAATACTTGCTAACACAAACACAACTCGCAGGACAAACACAGGGCAGGCTATCACTATGGCTTCCCCTCTATGGCTATCCTGATCATGAGCCAACCAAAGTGCTGGGCAATGCCCTCATTCAACAAGCAAGCTGGGACGATGGTAAACTCCAAGCCACTAAGCTCAATACCAAACTCCTTTTCAGTGAAAAAGGCTTCGATATTCCAACCCTAAAGGGAGAGTGGTTACAAGGACAGGTTACTGGTCGTATTAAGCAAGAAGACAAGGGGTTACGCCTGCTACTCAAAGGAAATACGCCTGTGTCACTGCCTGAAATCGCACAAGGAGAAGTCGATTGGAAAGCAGACCTTCGCCTATTACCCAATGAACAACTTGAACTGCTGGTGACAGGTCAGCAAGACAAGTTGGCTCGTTTACTACCCGCGCCCTTTCAACAAGCCAAAGGCAGTAAAAATGACTGGAAACTGTCGCTCAGTAAAAAAGGCAGTAACCTTCACACCCAATGGCAGGACAAGGATTGGCGTGCCACAGCAAAACTGCAATACAATGAGACGGGTATCAGTACGCAAAAACTCTATTTTGCCCCCTTGGATCGTTATGCCCCGAATCATAAAGATGAAGTGTTATTTCTGTTACCCTCAGTCAACCTCACTCAGTGGTTAGATTGGTTAGAACGCCTGCCTCAAACACAATCATCAGCTGGCTTACCACTCGCCTCAGGAACTTTGCTGATTGATCAACTGACCATTAGTCAACAACAGTATCAGCAAGTCAACGCTCAATGGCAAAGCATCGCCGATCAAGGCTTAAGGGTTAACTTTAACGCCAAGGGATTGATTGGACAGTGGCAAAGTGATGCCGATAAGAAAAGCTCACGTCTTGACCTCTCTCGTTTGCGATGGGAGCTTCCCTATAAAACCGCCAAAGACAAACTTGCCGAACCCTTACCTGTATGCGCAAAACCCAATGCTAAGCCGTGGAAGCCACTGACGGTTCATATTGATGAGCTAGATTTGGTGACAGAGCGACCTGAAGGCACACAACTCACCCCCATCACCCAGTTTGGAGTAGAAATATATCAAGAGGGCAAACTGCGCTATCTCAAAGACTTGCACCTTGCCTACAAAACCCTCTCACTCGAAGGGGCTTGGATGTGGCATCAAGAACGAGACCATTCAAACCTGTTCATCAAGGCTCGTGCCAAAAAAGCAGAACATTTTGCCGCCTTATTTGGCTTAGAAAACAGTTTAGATGGTGGTGGCTTACAGGCAGAAAGCTTTGTTGATTGGCAAGGTGGCTTGGACTGTTTGGACTTACGTACCCTCAGTGCCACAGCCAAACTGTCTGCAAAAGACGGTGCTTTAGCAGAAACCAGTCCTGGATTGGCGAAATTGCTCGGGCTATTAAGTTTTGATGCCTTTACCCGACGATTGAAAACAGGGTTAAGCGATGTCACAGGAGCGGGGCTTGCCTACGATAGTATTGTGCTTGATGCACAACTCAATCAAGGCATATTGAGCCTCAGTAAAATGGCGTTAACAGGACCATCGGTTAACATTGCCTTATCAGGCAACAGTGATTTGATTGGTGAAACACATCAGCTTCAAGCACAAGTCACACCACTGATTGGTGACAGCATTCCCACCATTGCCCTACTCAGCGGCGTATCACCTGTGGCGGCGATTGGTGTTTATTTACTACAAAAGATTATCCCACCACTGAATGGCAATATTCTCTCTTTTGACTATGACATTGCTGGCAGTTGGCAAGAACCAAGCCTAACCAGCAAAGACATACCAACAAATTTTCGCTCAGAAGAAAACAGTGTTTTTGGTGACTAAGACCCAACCACCAATTACACCGCAGGCATGCTGATGGTAAATACTGCTCCTTGTTTGTTGTTCTTGGCACTCACTTGACCATTAAATCCATTCTCAACAATCGATTTTGTGATGAACAACCCGATGCCAATGCCATGCTCCTTATCGGTTATGTAGCTGTCAAAAACACTTTCTATCGGGGTAATCACAATACCACCAGCATTATCGGCAATGTCGATAATAATCGTATGATCCTGCTTTCTCAACACGATGCTGATATAGGGATTGGTAACTTCTCGTGTTAGTAACGCATCTTTTGCATTCATGATGATACTCAATATGGCTTGTGACAGCGCATTGGCATCTCCTTCTATGAAGAAATCATACTGCGTATTAAGATCTATGACTATCTTATTGTCGTTAAGTGAGTCTTTGACAAAATTGACCGTTTTGGTTAACGCCTCATTCACTGAGAAGAGCGTTGTTGTTTTGTTGTTTTGAAAAAAACTTTGAAAGGTGGTAATGGTGTTGGACAAGTGCTTCAGAATCTGTGTACTTTGTTTGACATCCTTAATAATGTCGTCTTTTGTGGGGGCTTGTTCGGCATATTTGAGTTTTGCTTCAAGGTTTGCCATAATTGCCCCTAATTCTGCCAATGGCTGTCTCCATTGATGGGCAATATTGCTATTTAGTTCACCTATGTGCTTTTGGCGAGAACTTAGAAATAGCATTCGCTCGGTGGTTAATTGTTTTTGTTGCATTTCTCGGAAGTAATACGCCAACGCAAAAGAGAGAAATAAACTATCCCATACCAGTGCGATATTAGTCAGACTGTCTATCCAGATATTCATATATAAACGATCAAATACAATGACCAACAACCAAATACTGATGAGTACCATTGCACCACCTGTTGCTATTAAATAATATAAGGAAACCCTGTTCTTGTTAATAACACTATAAATACCAATAAAAAATAATGATGATCGTAACAATATCATTGAAAAAAACATTAAAAAGTTAAACTTTGTTTCAAATAAAGGTAGTGTAATAATGACAAAAAGCAGCATAAATAATAAATATTTTTTGATAATGGAATTATTGCTATGTAAATCAATAATATTGATGGTAAAAAACACAAGACCTGTTAGCTCTACAAACAGTAATATTTTCAAAGTCAAGAAAAAATCTAAACCAGGTATTTGTAAATACCCTTTAATAACAAGGCTTAAAGATAAAAAACCTGAAATATAAATAAAGTAATAAAAGTACCTTTTTTCATTCAGATATATAAATATAAATAAATTATAGATCAGCAGCATTAAAACTGCTGATGTTGTAATGATGATGATGATATTTTTAAGATAGGTTTGTTCGTTTATAACCTCTATATTGCCGATGTTAAGCGCAATAAAGTCTGCTAACATAGGATTTATGTTAATCAAATAAGTGACAGGTTGTGATGATTTTTTGAGTGAAAAACGGTAAGGCATAGAATCGGTGAGTTGATAGCCTTGCACTCCTTGACTGACGAGCCTATTATCTTCTAATTGATAAACTTCGATACTTTTAACAATGTTATTTCTGTATTCTAAATAAAGTCGATCTTCAATACTTTCATCTATCTGTAATTGCACTAAAAACCAATACGTTTTTGGTTTTAACCCAATAATAATGGCTTCTTTGGGTGTCGGATGAAAGGTTTGCTGTAACGCCTCCTCAGGTGACAGGGTTTCTGTTGTGGTGAAATATCCTGACTGACTAACCTGAATGTTATCTGTGAGTATGTTAAATAAATCAAATGCAGTTACCTGATGTGAATATAATAACACTAAAAAAGATAGCAATAATTGAATTATTTTTGAATATTGAGTCGCCATCTTGCACCTTTAACTGAAACAATTAAGTCACATCCCATTTTTTTAAGTCACATCCCATTTTTTCTAAGACGACTCAACAGATCTTGAGGGGTTAACTGGTGAACTACTGAGTCACCGATTCATACGGGTGCATTATAAGCGAGATTTTTTCTTTTGTTAAGATTCTGTTTGTTAGGCTTCTGTCTGAATAGACAATCAACAACTGCAACAGGATTGAGCATGACATCATCAAGATTTAGAGGGATTGGAGACAGTAGAATGCAAACACCGCAAATGAGCATTGAGTAATGACCTCATAACATCTGCCCTTGCCCTT
>CAZLOM010000002.1:0-36007 GCA_964561185.1 uncultured Piscirickettsiaceae bacterium | reverse complement strand
CAAAGGATTTCATTATAAACCAAAACAGGAATAACCGTGGGTTTGTCTGAAAGCTTGTTTTTTTACACGATGGCTCAAATGTTAGGCTCAACAAACTGCCTGTTTCACTCACAACAACTTATAACATAATCTGTTGTGCATCCAAAATCGCAATTAAATCACCTCTCCTAAAGGTAGCAGATAATTGTTGCATAGATTGCTTTTTATCACCATAAAGCTCTTTAAGTGCATGACCCACTTCTTTCATCGCGGTATGAAAAAGCATTTCTGAGTGTTGTTCAATATAAGATTTTATCTCATTAACATTTTTATGCGTTAAGGCATCTACCTGATTCAAGTTAAAGGTTTTTAATAGCCTTTTACCCATTTGCATGGCAATAAAACAAGAAGCATAACGTACAAAATCAGGATCACTTGCTAAAGATCGTTTCCGACGTGTTTCAGCAATGCGATAAAGCAGAACAGCAATAATGACTTGTGCACCAGTTAATGAGTCTGTAAAAATTTTGTGATACAACTTACCAAAATGCTCTCTGGTTAAAAACTTCGCTTGATGAGGTGCGCCTCGCCACACCGATAACACTGCTTCTGCCGTTACGCCAGAAGTAATATCCGTACTTTTAACCGCTGTATCCATACGCTTACGACGATAGATGTAACCAAGACTTTGAAGATCACTTTCTAACTGACGTTGTTTTTCATCATTAGAGCGCAAATCTTTTAAGTCAACAGGATTTTGACTGTTGGTTGCATGAGTGATTTGTAACACAATGTCTTCGTTGTCTTTAGGCAGCTTATAAATGCGAACCAGTACAGAAGCGTCTTGAGGTAACACCTTTCCTGCTTGCTTCATTTCCTCAATCGTTTTCAAAATGGTCATAGATGTTTGACCACCATTGACAATTTGCAAGTTTTCAACGCGAACTTGATAATCACTTTGTTGCAAAGCATTATACGAAAAATCATTACAAACAAAGGTTAACCCATTGTTGAAAAAATAGAAGTTGCCTGCATTGATACCTTCAAGTGTTGAACGAATCCCCTCATTAACACGATTCCCCGTTAATCCTAAATAACGACGAATATTGCGTTCTAGCAGTCGATCACCATTAGCCTGCATTAAATCAGCCAGCTCTATAACAGGAATACGCCCTACGCACACACGACTAAAGTTCATATCCTCAACAATTGCTTTACCCACCAAACGCAAGGTTGCATCAACAGGTTTCGTGCGCTGTAATATGCTCATTAATACATCATGGTTCACATATTCCCAGCTTACCTGATCACCAAATCCAGAACGAACAATTGCCTGATCAGCATTAGGATTCCATTTCATACCATTATTACAAGCAATTGCTCTAATCTGTGGAATTGTGCCACCTCGAATCATAGAGCGAGCCATCTCAACGTTGGTTCTTAAGCGTTCGTTAATAGCGCCCAGTTCAGAAGAAGGATCAAAAATATGACGAATGGCATTAACAAGATCATCAATGGCATTCTCGGGATATTCAGCGTTAGCTTCTAAATCTTGTTTATATTTAGCTTGAAATAAGGTAACAACAAACTCACCGTCAATTTCTTCACCAATATGAATGGCATCAACGCCAAAATCACCACCGCCATCGGTTAAACAATCAAAAGTTTCTTCCAGATCTAACTCTAACAAAGTTTGTACGCATAGATACATAAAAGCAAGCGATTTCAAACGCCCGTTATCATTTTTGATGTTGAGTTCGTCTTTTGCTTGCTCTCGAATGGTATCCATCACGCCAAGCAAACGTTGATCGATAATAGAAGCATTAATATCCATAACATTCTCTAACAATAAATACGCCTTATTCTGTGTTGGATATCATAAGCGCAATCAAACAGTTGAACAATACAAAATCAATAGGTCAATCAGACTTCTTACTGGCATAAAGGGTGATGACACGTGCCAAGCCTTGATGTAAGTGTCCTTCGTCTAGTAAGGTTTCTTCTTCAGCAAGATGATGAATCCTCATACTTTCGCTTAATGCCTCTGTGAACAGATCCACTTGGTAGAGAAGGTCTGCGTCTTTTGGTCCACCGCTGGTGCGTCCTAATTGCGATTCTGCAAACACCTGTACGACCAATTGTCCATTCGGTTTGATCATCTGGCTAATGCCTTGCCATACCCTCAGCTGATGAACTTTTGGCAGATGAAAAAAACTCGACACCACTGCGTCAAATTGATGTTCGTGAAAACAACAGTTGGTGAGATCAACCTGTTGTGTCTCCACCTTCATACCATATTTTTGTGCCAGTTGTTGTGTTTTGCTTAAACCCACCTGTGAATAATCCCAGTTGGTCGCCTGATAGCCTTGTTGAGCCAACCAGATGGTATTGCGACCTTCGCCATCGGCTAGCGCAAGTACCTTTGCTGGTGTTGTCAGTTTGGGTAGCGTTTGCACGATCCATTGGTTAGGCTTGGTTCCGTATAAATAATCCTGTTCTGCTGAGGCGAAGCGGTTATCCCAGAGTTGTCCAACAGAATGAGTAGGTGTGGTCATTGTTGATTGTCCTTAGAGTGGATTGAGGTTATCGCCGTTGCCTTAATGTGGCGCGTCAGTTAATTTGGGCAGATGTAATTCTGGTGTCGTTTGCCAGCGTTCTAGCCAACGCTCTGCCAAGTCTGGTTTGCCATGTAAATAGCCTTGTTGCACAATATCTGGAAGCGTGTTGAGTAGGTCGGCTTGCTCATTGGTTTCCACGCCTTCAGCCACCACACGTAATTGCATTTGAGTGGCAACGGCATAAATGGTCTCAACCAAACTTTGTGATAAGCCTTGTTCTGCTAGCGCAATGACAAAGGAACGGTCAATTTTAAGTTCATCAATTGGGAGTTGTTTGAGGTAACTCAATGAGGAATAGCCTGTACCAAAGTCATCAATAGAGAAACTAAAGCCTAGTTTTTTGATTTTATTCATTTTAGCGACCACTTCGTCGAGGTTTTCAAGGAACAGACCCTCAGTGATTTCAAGCACCAGCTGTCTTGGGTTGGTGTGATGCTGATTCACCGTTTTCATCAACCCTTCAATAAAACTGGGTTGTAAAAAGTGACGAGGGCTAATGTTGACGGATAGTGTAAAATGAGGATAGTTGGCTTGAAGGCTACTCAATACTGAACACGCCTGTTCGAGTACCCAGTCGCTCATGGCAATGATCAAATCTGATTGTTCTGCCACGCCGATAAAGACACCAGGTGGAATCAGACCCTTACTCGGATGTAACCAACGAATCAAACATTCCGCTCCAATCAAACCTTGTTCATCATATTGTGGTTGTAGGTAGAGGCGTAGTTCGTTATGATGAATGGCGTGTTGTAGTTCCTGTTCAATGAGGTGGCGTTCAAGATCCTGCTTTGCCATTTCTTCTTTGAAAATTTCTAACCGATTTCCGCCTCGCTTTTGCGCCAATTTTAAGGCAATCGCCGCTTGTCCAAAGAACTGATTGATGGTATCAATGCGATTGGTTTTCAGTTCAGAAAGATCGGTATAGGTCATCCCAATACTACAATGAATATCAATGACATCATCGCCGATTTTGAAGGGTTTATGGATGTCTTTTTGTAGTCTTTCTTCCCAACCAAGTAGCCAGTCTTCATTATCTTGCCAGTGTTCTGATAAGGTTAATAAGATGGCAAACTCATCATCGACCATTCGTACTGCAATGCCTGATTCATCGACAAAATCCGCCAAACGATTGGCAAAACTGACGAGCAGTTGATCGCCTGTGGTCACGCCATGGATTTTGTTAATCCATTTGAAATGGTCAATGTTTAAGAACATCAAACACCCGAGATGGCCATCTTTAGGGTGTTCTTGATAGTTTTTCAATAGGGTGTCTAGGGTTTCAATCAGTTGACTGCGATTGCCCAAACCTGTCAAGGTATCCTTATATAATAAATGATGGATGCGGGATTGGTCTTTTTTCTCGCGCGTGACATCACGTTCAATGGCAAGGTAATGCGTGATGTGTTGTTGGGCATTTTTGACAGGAGAAATGACGGTATGCGTGTAGTAGATTTCACCATTTTTACGTCGATTGGTTAACTCTCCTGTCCAAGTTTCACCTAAATTAAGACGTTGCCACAAACTCTGATAGGTCTGTATCTCTGTTAACCCAGATTGAAAAATAGTAGGTTTTTTACCGATAATTTCAGATGGCGCATAGCCTGTAATCAGTTCTGTTGCAGGATTGGCATACTCTATTTTGGCGTGTCGATCGGTGATCATGATCATTTCTGGACTTTGTTCAATGGCGAGGTTAAGACAGTTTAACCGCTGGCTTTGTTGGGCTAGTGTCTGTTGAATGCGCTTAATATCTCGATTTCGATAAGCAAGCAACAGACTGATCAATGTTATCGTCAATACGGCTAACAGCAGTGGCATAAAATCATCATCGTCTATGATTTCAGAAGCAAAATCAGATAATTGTGTTTGCAAAGAATGGTCGCTAGCATGATTTAATTCTGTCAGTAGCTGTTCGATGCTGTGATAGCTATTCGCGCTACTAAAGCCAGCAATACCTGCCGATAGTAACGCATTGTCTTTTTCATTAAGGCTCAACAACGCAATGGTGAGCCGACCTTGTGTCTCTCGGTCGATGTGGCTCAAGGTTGCCACTGGCCATTCTGGGTAAAGACGTGTGCTAGACAATAATGGGAAATCAGCGAATTTTTGTGCGCCAATCAGTTTGACCGCTTGCCAGTTGAGTTGATGCTGATAGACCATTTTTTCCAGCACGCCTGTGCGTACAAAGCCAACATCTGCTTGCCCAGAAAGGACAAACTCAACGAGGTCGCTTTGATTTAGCCCGATTTCAATCAGGCGTGTTTTGCCTGTTAAGGAAATATTTTTTTGCTGTAATTCAAACGCTTGCATTTGATAGCTTCCCAGCCCTTTGGTATGGGTGACAGCAATGCTTTTCCCTTTGAGTTGTTCTAGGACAGTGATATCATCACGATCGGCGCGTGTAAAAATAACACCGCCAAAGCGGTCAGTCACTTGATCTGCCTCTCGTCTGAGTAAGGACACCAGCGGGGTAGAAAGTTTATGTTGCTGGGCAAAGGTTAAGTATTGCGAGGGTTGTGTGAGTACCAGATCCGCACCTTCTTGTTCGATGACTTTGGTCAACTCATCAAGGTAATAAACCGCTAGCGTCATCCGATAGTTTTTTTGATCAGTGGCAGATTGGTTGAGGTGATGTTCAAGTTGTTGGATAATCGGTTGCCAAAGGCGTTGTGTATTTTGCTTGTCTTCGAAGGTGAGTAGTGCAAACCGTAAAGAGATGGTGGTTTTGTCTGCCGTTGGTTGTGCTTGTGCCGATACAGCAAAAAAAGGTAAGACGAGAGAGAGAATGACAAGCGCGACACGAATAACCCTGTTGATAGGATGAAAATAGTGATGAGGGTAGGTAAGCAAGGTAATCATGATGAGCTAGGTGTCTCGTTCGTAACAAAGGTTGTTGAGTGATTGAGTTGTGTTAACAAGTGATCTAAATTGGTGAGAGCGGTTTCAAATGAGAACTCAGAGAGTGCTTCCTTGATGCTGTCCCATGTTGGTTGTGCTGAAATAGGGATATAGTGATCGAGTGCTTCTAAGGCATCATCGTCAATAAACTCGCTTAACTCCATTCGTTTTTTGAGTCTAGCAAAAACACTCCAGTTGATGTCATTGGTGGAGACTTGTGCTTGCGGCTGTTGTTCTGTGGTCATATTTTCTGGTGCGGGCTGGTGTATGATCAGGTAAGCACTGATCGCTTGTTGTGTTTCTTGTAAGGTTTCGGTAAATTCTTGGCGTTGATCTGGTGAAGGAAGTATTTTTTTCTTCAAAAGGTCATTAAGGAGATGACTCATTCTGGCGAGTTTTTGGGCTGCTAGGTTAGCAGATACCCCTTTTAAGCCATGCGTCAGATATTGCGCTGTTTGCCATGCTTGCTGATCGGTTGGTTGTTGTTGTAATTGCGTTAAGGTATCAATGAGACCCGAAAAGTCATCGCTTAATTGGTGTTGGAAGTTGTTCAATAATTTCACATAAAGTTTTTGATTCTGCTGTACGCGTTGCAAACCGAGCTGATCATTGAGTGCCATTAAGTGGTGCGTTGCTTCTGTTTCAGGCTGTTTGCCAGTTTCGAGGCGAATCGACAGGGGTTCAGCGGCGATTTTGGTATTGCTTATGCCTTGGTTAAGCCACGGCAGTAATGTCTGATAGAGATTGCTGCTGTTAATGGGTTTAGAAAGATGCTCATTCATTCCATGGGCAATTGCTTTTTCTCTGTCCTCAATGGTGGCTGCCGCGGTTAAGGCTATAATCGGGACGAGAGAATTGTGTTGACGAATCCGTTTGGTTGCTTCATAGCCATCCATAATGGGCATTTGAATGTCCATTAAAATGAGATCAAATCGTTTTTTTTGTGCTAGCTCAACGGCTTGTACGCCATTGCTGGCGAGAGATACTTGTAATCCCATATGGGTTAGGAAGGTGTGAGCAATCTCTTGATTGATAATGTTATCCTCGACCAGTAGGATATTGCCTTGCAACTGTGGCAGTTGTCTGGTTCTGATGGTCTCTTTGTTACTGATTGGTTTATTTTCTTGTTGAATCAGGGGAAGTTCAAAGCTAAAAATTGAACCCTTTCCTTTTTCTGATACAAGGTTAATTCCCTTGCCATTCATGGCTTGTACCAGCTTTTGGCTGATGATCAACCCTAGCCCAGTGCCACCATATTGACGCGTAATGGAGTTGTCCGCTTGATTAAATGCAGTAAACAAGCGTTGTTGATCTCGTGGCTCAATACCAATACCCGTATCTGCAACACTAAAGCGGATGGTCGTTTGATGAGATTGCCCTTGTGTCACTATCTGTTCAAGTCGCAAAACAACCTCGCCAGAAGGGGTAAATTTAAGCGCATTCGCAATAAGGTTGATGAGAATTTGTTTGATGCGCAGTTCATCACCCAAATAGGCTGTAAACAAGCTGTTCATGATTTCAACACGATAAACGAGAGACTTTTCTTGTGCGATGGGTTGAAAGAGTGTTTCTAGGTCTTCAATGATTTTATTGAGTGAAAACGGAAGCGGATGAATCTCTATTTTACCTGATTCAATTTTGGCAAAGTCTAACACATCGTTAATAATCCCCAGTAGCAATTGTGCTGAATGGTTAATCTTTTCTAGTGCCGAGCGTTGTTGTTCTATGGAGTAGGTATCGGTGTAATGATGCAGTGCAAGCTCACTGATGCCAATAATCGCATTTAATGGGGTGCGTATTTCATGACTCATGTTGGCTAAAAACTCAGATTTAGCACGGTTTGCCGCTTCCAATTGTAGATGGAAGTGCTTCTGTTGCGTAATGTCTTGTACTGTGCCACGCGACATGATCGCCTTGCCTTGCTCATCAAACTCATTTTCAGCAATTTCTCTGACCCATTTTACTTGTCCGCTGGGAAGTTTGATGCGATGCTCAATCGAATAATAGCTGTCCTGAATGAACAATGAATGTTCGTAGGCATGTTTGACAATGTCCCTGTCTTCTGGATGTACCAAGTCTAAAAAAAGACTATATGAAGCCATAACCTTTTGTTCATCAAGCTCGAAAATGCGGAAAATTTGATCTGACCAAAAGAGTTTGTTTTGTATCAGGTCTAATTCCCAACTGCCGATATTGGCTACGATTTGTGCGCGTTTTAGGGATTGCTTGGTGATCATCAGCATCAGCTCTTGTTCTTTTTGTTGGCTGATATCGGTATAGATGCCTAAGAGTTTGCTTGCTTGTCCTTGGGCATCATATTCTACCACCTGACCACGATCCAGAATCCATTGGTATTCCGCACCAGTAATGCGTATTCGATAAGTGGCTTCGTAATAAGGAGATGCTTGTGTTAGGTATTCTTCCAACCGTTGTTGCATCATGGTTCGATCTTCTGGATGAACCCGAGCGATCCAATCTGCTAAGGTGTATTCAGGCAGGGTGTTGGGTTCAATGTGTTCTTGCCAATAAGCCGAAACGAGTAATTGTTTGCTGGGTAAAGATAATTGCCATATCCCTTGTTTGGTATTTTCTAAGACAGAGCATATATTCTGCATGAAATACAGATCACTATTGACTCGCTCAGAGGAGGATGCCGTTGAAAACATACAGGGTTGTTGCGCTGATGGTGAAGCAGAAGCGGGCATCATATCTGTTAACTCTGATTGGTTTGGTACTTTTTGGTGTGATTCTAGCATTTTTTTGACAATTTCTCAATAAAGAATAGGCAACTTTGCTGTTGATTTTGTCTCAGTATGAGTGTTTGCTATTTTAACAGACTTTGCTTTTTTGTTTGGTCAAGATCAGTGGGTTTCTGTTTTATTTTCATCGCCTAGATCAAGAATGCGTTTGATTTTGATGTCGGCATTGGTGATGACGCGAAAAGAAACGCGACGTGATCCTTCTTCATCTTCTACGCCATCATCGAGTTTTAATAACCGAGAGGAAGAAAGTCCAACTGCGGCAATGTTGCGTTTAATCCATGCTTGCGTGGCTTCATCGGTTTGCTGATGATAAATATAGGAAAGCACGGTGCGTGTTCTGCCTTGCGACAATTCCATGTTTTGAAAGTAGGCTTCTTCAGGCGTGGCATTACGATTCCAGTAGGTGCTGGTGTGTCCTTCAATACGTACTTCGTTAATGGATGACTCATATTGTTGTAGAATGCGCAGATAGCGTGGAAAAAAACTATCAAGCAGTTGTTGATATGCCTCACTAAGTTCATTTCTGCCAGGGGCAAAGAGCAACTCTGGGGCGTGGAAACTCACGGTGAGGGTATCCCGCTCAATGACCGCATTCCAACTGGCAAGGTCTTTACCAAATTCAGTGACCAGCGCATTGTAAATAGCAATTTGAATTTCCTGATAACTGACTGCAATTTCTCGAATTTTGTCACGCTCAATAAAGGCTTCGCGCATCAGCACCACTGAAACAAACAAAAAAATCATCATGAGAGATGTCATTAAGTCAGATACTGACACCCAGTGTGATTCTTCGCCATTATTTTCTGACAATTTATGGCTCGTGGAGCGAGAGGGAATAAGGTTTTTCATGGTGTTTAAGGGATGCTTGAATAATAAAGTTAATTAGGTTTTTTTGTGTCTATGCTTTTCTGGTGTGTTTCGTTTTACCAATATGAGCTAAAGAAGAATGTGCCAAATTGGTTATTGCTCCAGGAATGGGTTCAGGAGGAACTTGTGAAGGATCGGTGACAACCCCTGGAATACGTGTGCTAGGCGATGCTGGCATATAATGGTTATTTTCCGCTTGATAGGATTCGCGCAGAGATTCGTTGAAATGCTCATTGATACCATCATTAACATAAGGGGGTTCCTGTTTGTCGATGACCCTTTGCAACATCTGCTGGTTGAAGTGAACAAAATCATTCATGGTCTGTGTGATATGCTGTTGCATGGTATGATTCAAATGATCAAGTTGTTGCATCAATAAGCTATGAGCTGTTGCCTGTGTGTGTTGTAATTGCTCGCTAAAGAGTTGTTGCGCTGTCTTTCTAAATTGGTCAAACTGCACGGACATATCGCTTAATTGATGTTGATTTTGCGCGGTCGTTTGTTGCACTTGTTGGTGAAGTTGTGTCATGAGGTGTTGTGTATTACTTTGCCAGAAATCATGCGATTCTTGTTGCAGGCTATATAATTGTTGGAGGTGATGAGTATTCTGTTGATGTTGTTCCTGTAAGTGAATCATCTGTTCCTTGTGTTCTGCTTGCCAAGTCACCAGTTGGGTAATGGCATGATCGAGATGACCGAATTGTTCGCCTAGTTGTTGAGTGAGGTGGTGATTAAAGTCGTGAATCGCTGTTCCTAGTGAGGTGGTGATTTCTTGTGTCGCACTGTGTGCTAAGTCTTGGCTAATCTGTGTGATGCGGTGATCAAGTCGAGATTCAAACCCTTGTAGCTGGTTATTGAGTTGTAGTAGGGCGCGAACCTGTTCTTGTGCCAACTGATATTGTTTGTTTTGTGTGAGCAGTTGCGCTTGTAGCGTGGCTTGTACTTCTTCTTCAGCTAGGTTATCTTCTTGTTCCGTGCAATATTCAGGTAGCGGTTTGAGAAGCTCTGTGCTGATCAGTGTTTTATAAATAACCGATAAGATGATGCCCGTTAAACTGGCGATAAAGGCCGTTTTTAGACCACCGAGCAAGGCACCGATACTGCCATCAATTTTTTGGATATTAAACTCGAGCAGTCCCACCAGAATTCCAGAGAAAGTCCCAAGCAAGCCGACAATCGTAAGTAGGGTGGGTACATAGTTGGTAAAAGCGATGGCTTGATTGCGTAAGCGTAAAATTACCGCCGTAATAAAAATACCCAGCAGAAGCAAGATCATTAAGTCAGTGAGCAATGATGCCCCAATGCTGGACAAAGTATCCGTAACAATTTCAGACAGGGATGACATGACTGTACCTTTTTGATTTTTTTATTGCGCTAATTTTTCGCGCTAATTTTTGCTGTTTAAGACTTGTCTTCGGAGCCTTCGTTTTGACGACCCGCCAACCAGTCTCTTACCAAGGTCTGTTGGGCATAGTGTGTAAGATCGACCGATAAAGGCGTAATGGCAACACGAGCTTGAGAGACAGCGTAAAAGTCTGTGCCTTCGCCAGCATCCGCACCAGCACCCGCAGGACCAACCCAATAAATTGGTTTACCACGTGGGTCAGTGGTTTGTACCATTTTTTCTGCTTTATGACGTGTTCCCAAGCGCGTCACCTCAAACCCTTGTAGCTGTGCTAAAGGCAGGTTTGGTACATTGACATTGAGCAGGGTGTCTTGTGGGAGTGGTTTTTCTTGGAGTTGCGCGAGCAGTGTTAAGACGATTTGCGCCGCTGTATCGAAAAATTGATCGCCATCAAGAGAAACCGCAATGGCAGGGATACCCATAAAACGACCTTCCATTGCCGCCGCTACTGTGCCAGAATAGAGCACATCATCTCCCATATTGGCACTGTCGTTGATGCCTGAGATCACCAAATCAACGGGGTGCTTAACCAAGCCTGTAAGTGCAAGGTGAACGCAGTCTGTTGGTGTACCTGTCACGAAATAAATGTTGGGATCGTTATGATCGGTAAACACACGTAAGGGTTCTTGAATGGTCAATGAGTTTGACGCGGCTGAACGATTGCGCTCAGGCGCAACAACCGTCACTCGGTTGATACTGGGGTGTTCATTGAGGTAACGATAGAGCGTGCGAATGCCGGGCGCGAGATAACCGTCGTCATTAGAGAGAAGAATGTGCATAAATTGTCCAGTTGATGATTAACCTGAGGCTAGCTGATTTCAAGAGTTGTGCTAAAATAGTAAGATTAAGTAAATTGACTAAGCACAAAAAATTGTAGCATATTTTAGGTGTAGAATCTATCTAACGAAAATCTAGTCAATCTGGAGTGAGTTAAGTGAGTGAAGTGTCTCAAGCCTATCAGCTTCCTGAGCATATTGTTATTTTGTCTAAATCAGACTTGTTAGGTAACATTATTGAGTATAACGAGGGTTTCAAAGAAGCCTCGGGTTATAGTGATGGTGAATTACTCGGGAAGCCGCATAATATCTTGCGTCACCCTGATATGCCAAAAGAAGCTTTTGCCGATCTGTGGGCAACGATTTCCGATCGTCGTCCTTGGTTTGGGGTGGTCAAAAATAAGCGAAAAAATGGCGAGTGCTATTGGGTAACTGCCAATGTGGCACCGATTGTTGAAGCGGGTGAAATTACCAGCTATGTGTCCGTCCGCTACCCTGCAACCGCTGAAGAAATTAGCACCGCTGAAGCCTTGTACCGTGAGGTCAAGGCGGGCAGAATGCGGTTTCCTTATACGAAAAAACCGGGTAGCACCAATCAATTATTGGCATTAACCAGTGCCATTTTGGCGTTTTCTGTGATTGCCATGTTGAGTTTTATGCCCTTGACAGCGCAAGCGAAACTTGTTTTGTTTTTTGGTGGTGCGATTGCCAGTTTTTATATGCTCTACCAATTGCTGTCGTTATTAAGACCTAACGATGTGCAACGTAAAGGCATTTATGCCTTAATTGATGGTCAGTTTAAGCACAGAATTCATGGTGATGATGCTTGGTCTTGTACGCTGAATATGATGCGCTTGCGTATTGGTGAGTCAGCGGCACGACAGTACGATGCCTTCCAGCAGGCAGTAGAGTTGAAAGATCGAGCCGAGCAGATGGCGTTAGATATGACGGTTGATCTGCGACACAAAACCGAAGAAGCCTTAGCCGCCGCCAAGGTTAAATCCGTCTTTTTAGCCAACATGAGTCATGAAATCCGTACGCCGATTAACGCGGTCTTAGGTCTGTCTTATCTGGCACTTAAGCAAGAAATGACTGAGTCTCAGCGTGATTTTTGTAGCAAAATTCACACATCAGCCGAGTCTTTGCTCGTTATTGTGAATGACATTTTAGACTTTAGCAAACTAGAGGCGGGGCAGGTTTCTTTAGAGTATAATTTGGTCGATATTGCAAAGGTTGTCGATGGCAGTTTGGCGATGGTTTTGTCCTCTGGTAAAGTTCAGCATTTGACGGTAAGGCAAAACATTGATGAGCGCTTGGTGTCAGGTGAATGTGCCTTTATGGGCGATGAGTTTAGGGTTGGTCAGATTCTGGTCAACTTGCTCAGTAATGCGGTTAAGTTTACCCATGCTGGGAGTGTGGAGCTGGATGTGATACCCATTATGTGCACACCAGAGCAATCTGTGGTTGCTTTCCACGTTGTCGATACGGGCATTGGCATGACAGAAGAACAGCAGCAGGCTGTTTTTAGAGAATTTTCACAAGCAGACTCTTCTATTACCCGCGAGTATGGTGGCACAGGGCTGGGCTTGAGCATCTCTAAACATCTGGCGCAAGCGATGGGCGGGGATTTAACCGTAACCAGTGAGTTGGGTAAAGGCAGTTGTTTCACCTTGCGTGTTCCTTTTGAGCGTGTTGAAGTTACGGATAAGAAACGCTTTTCAACAGAATCCGTGACCCATTTGATTCCAGACTTTTCTGGTAAACGGATCTTGTTGGCAGAAGACAACTCTATTAACCAACAGGTTGCCTTGGGCATGTTGGCAGAAACCAATGTCAGTGTTGTTGTGGCGAATAATGGTCGTGAAGCGATTGATTTGCTGACTTCTGCTCAACATCCTTTTGACCTTGTGTTGATGGATTTGCAGATGCCTGTCATGGGCGGGATTGAAGCGGTAGAGCGTATTCGCGTGATGGAGAAGTTTACCACCTTGCCGATTGTTGCTATGACAGCGCATACCTTTGAAGAGGAAAAGCGTCATTGTCTTGAGGTTGGTATGAATGATCATCTGCCTAAGCCTCTGTTGCCACATCAGTTGTATCAAACGCTACTGCGCTGGTTGCCAGTGTCAGAAGCGTCAGAGGGGTCAGAGAAGCAAGCGATAACCTCTGATGTCTCCGAAGTTATTGAACCAAAGCCAGAAGTGGTGCAGGTAGTTGATCCTAAGCAAGCCAGACTTGAATTATTACGCGCCATTCCCCATATGAATCTTGAAGCCGCGCTTGCAACTGTGCAAGGTATGGATGAGGCTTTAGTGAAATTGTTGTTATCAACACGTGCAGAATATCATGATTTAATTCCTCGTGTTAGAAAACTGATTGAGCAGGGTCAAGAGGATCATTACGCCGATGCCATTGCTTTAACGCACACGGTGAAAAGTATTTTTGGCTATTTTGGATTGCAAGTTTACGCAAAAGTCTTTATTGATTGTGAACAAGCCTTAAAAGATGAGGCTTGGCAGGATATATTGTTAAGCAGTGAGATTGAGGCTAGGTTTGATGAAACCATGCGAGCCATCGCCCGTTTAGCAGACCTCTAATTGTTTTGTTACCTAATTACCATCAGTGTTACCCATAAGGAAAACCATGAGCGCATTTTATCAGGTTCGTACCCATCACCTTAAAGCATTAGGGATTGAAGTTCAAGAATACCGTCATACAGCAACGGGTGCACAGCACTTTCATCTTGCCACCGAGGATGATCACAACGCTTTTATGGTGGCCTTTCGTACCGTGCCGACTGATAGTACAGGTGTTGCCCATATTTTAGAGCATACGGTATTGTGTGGTAGTGAGCGTTACCCCGTGCGAGATCCTTTCTTTATGATGATTCGCCGTTCATTGAATACCTTTATGAATGCCTTTACTTCAAGCGATTGGACGGCTTATCCCTTTGCCAGCCAAAACAAAAAAGACTTTAATAACCTCGCTGATATTTACTTAGATGCGGTCTTTTTCCCCAACCTGCATCCGTTAGACTTTGCACAGGAAGGGCATCGTTTTGACTTTTCAGAGGAAGGCAATGCGCAAAGCGATTTGGTTTACAAGGGCGTTGTTTATAATGAGATGAAAGGCGCGATGAGTTCGCCAACATCTGTGTTGTGGCAAAAGTTTACGGAAGCCTTGTTTCCAAGTGTGACCTATCACTATAACAGTGGTGGTGAGCCTGTGGATATTCCTGATTTAAGCCATGAAGAACTGGTCGCTTTCCACAAACGCCATTATCACCCCTCTAATGCGGTGTTTTTTACCTACGGTAATATTTCAGCGCGTGAACATCAGGATAAATGGCAGGCGCAGGCATTATCGCGCTTTGATGAACCGCTTACGCCTGTGATGGTGGGTGATGAACAACGCTATACAGAACCACAACAGGTTTCTGCCAACTACGCCTTAGATGAAGCAGATACCAGCCGTAAAACGCATATTGTCTTAGGCTGGTTGTTAGGGCGTAATCAGGATGTGCGTGATGTGTTACGTGGTCATCTGTTAGCGATGGTATTGCTGGATAACAGCGCGTCGCCGTTGCGTTATGTGTTGGAAACCACTGAGCTAGGCACAGCACCTTCGCCCCTGTGTGGTTTGCAAGATGATTTCAAAGAGATGATTTTTGCCGTTGGCTTGATGGGGTCTGAAGCAGAATCAGCGGAAGCGGTAGAAACGCTCATTTTGGATGAATTGTCGCGTTTGGTGCGTGAAGGGGTTGATCCTGAGCATTTGTCAGCGATGTTGCATCAGTTAGAGTTAGGTCAGCGAGAAATCGGTGGTGATGGCTATCCGTTCGGCTTACAACTCTTCTTACGTGGTCTGCCAGCCGCCATTCATGGCGGTGATGTCATGGCATTGTTGGACATTGATCATGCGTTGAATGAGTTGCGTGCTGAGTTGGACAATCCTCGTTTTATTCCTGATTTGATTCAACACTGGTTGTTAGACAATTCGCACCGCGTGCGTTTGGTATTAAGCCCTGATACTAACCTAAATACTGCCTTAGCCGAGGCAGAAACCAACCGTTTGTCTGCCATTCAGGCAACGCTTTCCGATGACGATAAACAAGCGATTGTTACTCAAGCTGAAGCCTTAGCGGTGCGTCAAGCTGAAGAAGATGATCCCGAAATCCTGCCTAAAGTCACCAAAGAAGACATTCCAGCGGATATTGCTAGCTTTAAGGGACGTACAACCTATTGTCATCAGTTGAAAACCACCTTAGCAGATACCGCAACCAACGGTATTGTTTATCAACAGGTGATTATTGATCTCCCTGAATTAACCGAAGATCAGCGCGAGTATTTGCCTTTGCTGGTGGGTTCGATGACGGAGTTAGGTTTGGGAAATCAGGATTATTTGGCAACCCAAATGCGCCAAGCGAGCATTACGGGGGGTATCAGTGCGGGCTTCTCGGTATCAGCCCCGATTGATAATCCTCTTTCAGCCACCGCAAAAGTGGTGATGAGTGGTAAAGCCCTGAATCGTAATGGTTTGGCACTGTCTCACCTGTTGCAAGAAACCTTGTTTGATGTGCGTGTGGATGAGTTAGATCGTTTGCGTGAATTGGTGTCTATGGCGCGAGCAGGTGTCGAACAGTCGCTGACAGGTAATGGTCACGTCTTGGCGATGACGGCGGCAACCGCACACAAAGGGGCTTCAGCCGCTTGGGCGCATTATAGTGGTGGGTTACAAGGGGTAAAACGTCTTAAAGCCTTAGATGATCGTTTGAAAAATGACATTGAGTTGGAGTTGTTGTCGGCTCAGTTGCAGGCGGTACATCAGGTATTGCTGAATGCTCCTCGTCAAGCCTTGTTGGTTGGTGAAGGGGATGAGTTGTTGAGTTTGATGGATCACCTTAACGAATCTTGGCAAAAGCTAGGTGCCAGCACTGGACGGTCAGGTCAGTTTTTAGCACCTGAGATGCCTGCCTTAGCAGGGCAAGCATGGGTTACGAGTACGCGAGTGCATTTCTGTGCGCAAGCCCACAATGCCGTTCCTTGGACGCATCCTGATTCGCCCTTATTGTCGGTGTTATCAGGCGTGTTAAGAAATGGTTATTTGCACCCGAATATCCGTGAGAAGGGTGGTGCTTACGGTGGTGGTGCAAGCTATGACGCAGAAAGCGCGAGCTTTAAGCTCTACTCTTACCGTGATCCGCGTTTGTTAGAGACCTTTGATATTTTTGATGGAGCCTTAGCGTGGCTATTGTCGGATGCCGCCAAACCTGAACTGGTTGAAGAAGCCATTCTTGGCGTGATTGGTGCGATGGACAAACCCAGCTCTCCTGCTGGTGAAGCGCGAAAACTCTTCCATCTCGATTTGATGGGCAAAACCCATTCAGCGCGTATGGCATGGCGTAAGGGGATTACGGCTGCGACACTGTCGGATATTCGCCGAGTGGCTGAAACCTATTTGGTCGATGCAGACAAAACACGCGCGGTGTTAACCAACGAAGCAGGTGCTAAGTCGGTCGAAGACAGCTTAGGCTTTAAGCGGTTTGAGGTGTGATTTGCTAGTAAGTGAGTAACACTGAGTAAAACGAAAACAGCACCTATGTTAGGTGCTGTTTAGGTTGAGTAGAATACTCGGAAAACCGTTAAAACGATTTCAGGGTATCTTATCAAACAATAGGTGCGTGACGGAAAGGTGTTTTAAGTTTTTTTGCAGACAGATCAACACCGATATGATGATCCAGTTTAATCTTTTTTCCGTCAGTTTCTCCAAGAATCACATCTGCCACTTTTGATGACACAGTAACAGGGCTTAATGCCTTCTGCACTTTCATCACTTTTTGACCAATTAAGTCATCTAAGTAGCAACTGGCAATCAATTCATGCAGTTGAGAAGCATATTCCATCATGCCCGTGCGGTTTGCTTGTAAGAAAGTATTGGCTTCTTCTAAAGAGTCAAACTCCATGGTATCAACCAAGGATTTCGCTCCTTTTAACAACCCTTCAGCAATATTTAATGACAATTCTGTCTGTTGTTGTGCAATTGCACGAATGTCGGCTAATAAAGCTTCAACACTATTTTCATCTTGATGTGACATACAAATTTCCTCTTCCAAGTAATCATTAAGATTAAATCTATCTTCTTAGGAAGATTAGCAATAAAAAGACCAAGTCTTGAAAAAAGTCCGCTATCGACTGAAAAATAAGGTCATTAGCTGTTAATTAGGCTCAAATTTTCAATCTTAACCTTAAGACTCATGCAAAACGCTTTGTACGCTATCCACGCTATCTACGCTGACGCTTAAGTCTTTAATGATGCCGTCTTCAATACCATAAACCCAACCATGAATCATCAACTGATGTTCAGATTCCCATGCACGACGCACGGAAGGAAGTTGTGCCAAATTTTTTACCTGTTCAATCACGTTTAACTCAACCAGCTTATTGATTTGGTCATGTTGACTCAAGCCCGCCATCTCATCAGCGGCACGATAATAGAGTTTACGAATGGGGCGAATCCAGTGATCAACCATATCAGGAGCACCACCTTTAATCGCGGCCTTAATGCCACCACAATCATAGTGTCCAACCACGATGATATGCTTAACCTTTAATACTTCTACGGCATATTCTACCACGGATTGGCAATTCATGTCTGCCGCCAATACCTGATTGGCGATGTTGCGGTGGACAAAGACTTCACCAGAGCGCATCCCAATTAACTCATTCGCGGGAACACGCGCATCAGAACAACCAATCCACAAAAATTCAGGCGCGTGAACATTTTCTAAACGAGTAAAAAACTCGGGATCTTTGCTCAACATCAGCTCTGCCCATTGACGGTTATTGTGAAATAAGGGAGTCATGTCAGGAATGATGTGTGAGTGATGAGTGCAGTGGCAATCGGTCGTCATCTGGATTCTCCTTGTGCGTTGGTGGTATCGTTAACTGTGTTGTTTACGTGCTTTCATGAGCAACGGTTTGATTTCAGCATCGACGCGTTGCGCATGCAGCTTGAGCGTCTCAATGAATCTGTTGGCAGATAAGGACAGGTTTTTACCTTTTGGCCATACCAAAAACCAATTTCGTTCAATAGGGAAACCTTTGACAGGGAGAATTTTAAGTTCCTTGCGCTTTAACTCTTCTCGAACGGTGTGCATGGAGATGACCGAAATGCCCAATCCCGACAGCACGCCCAAGCGAATGGCTTCATTAGAACCTAGGGTCATGCGGATATTCGGCTGATAATTCATGTCCATGAACACCTGTTCAATATGGGCGCGAATCCCTGAACCCGGTTCGCGCATTAAAAAAGGAATGTCGGTGAGGTCATTGAGGGTAAATTTCGTTTTTTCAGGGAGCGGATAGTCTTTGTTTGCCACAAAGACTAAGGGGTTAACAGCGAGCCTTTCCGAGACAACCGATATTGCTTCTGGTGGTTGCCCAAGAATATACAAATCATCTTGATTGTTTGCCAATCTTTCTAGGAGGTGTTCTTTGTTCACCACCTCCATGACGATGTCGATTTGTGGGTGCTGCGCTAAAAAGCCTTGCATCACTTGCGGTAAAAAGTATTGTGCCGTTGATATGACCGCCAAACGTACACAGCCTCCCTCTAACCCCCGTAAGTCATCAATACACTCTTCAAAGGTTTCTAAGGATTGCATGATGGATCGGCTGAGTTTTGCTAAGGCTTGTCCTGCTTCGGTCAGATAGATTTCTTTACCAATTTGTTCAGTCAGTGGTAATTCGATGACTTCGGATAATTTTTTGATTTGCATCGACACGGTAGGTTGTGACAGGTGCATTTCCTCAGCCACGCGACTAAAACTTTTCAATCTGGCTAGGGCATCAAAGACCTGTAATTGGCGCAGGGTGGCCGCACGAGACATACGACCAAGGCTTCGTTTGTTGAGAATCATTGTTGCCCTTGCAGAGGTAGGAGGTGAATTGGGTTTGTTGGGCGTTGATTAGGCAGACACCTTACCAATATCCGTAATCGCAACAGGAATAACCGTAATCTGTTTGGCTTTCTGTTTGTTTTTGATCACATTCATTGCCGCAATCATCAAGCCCAATCCAATGAAAGCTCCCGGTGGCAGAATCGCCAACAGCATACCATGATCTAGGCTCAGTAGGTGGATCGTCCAGTTGTCTGCCATGCTACCAAACAGCATATTGGCTTGAGCAAAGAGGGTTCCGCTACCTAAAAGTTCACGCATACCGCCCAACACAACCAGTGCTAGGGTAAAGCCAAGTCCAATCGAGAAGCCATCAATCAGTGCCTTATCCACACTGTTTTTGCTGGCAAAGCCTTCTGCACGGGCAAGAATGATACAGTTGGTGACAATTAACGGAATGAAAATACCAAGTACCGCGTGTAGGTTAGGGGTGAAAACCTCCATCATCACATCAACGGCTGTCACCAGCCCAGCAATGACCGTGACATACACAGGAATGCGAATGTCTTTGCTGACCCAGTGACGAATCAGTGAAATGCTGGCATTGGAAATGGTCAACACCAACAGGGTAGCGATACCCAGACCTAGGGCATTGACCACATTATTGCTCACCGCTAAGAGCGGACATAAGCCAAGCAAAGCAACAAGGGCGTGGTTGTTGTGCCACAAACCATCCATGAAAATACCGCGATAAGCAGGTAAGTTTTCTGTTACGTTCATTGTGTAACCTTTTGTTGAATTGGTGCATAAACCATCGCTTGATGATCCTTAACCCAAGAAAGGGTACGAGCGACGGCTGAGGTGATCGCACGAGGCGTAATGGTTGCGCCCGTGTTGTAGGTGAAAATGCCCCCATCTTTTTTGACTTTCCAGCGTTCTGGACTAGGATCATTGAGGGATTTGTTGTCAAACTGGTGTATCCACGGACTACGTTTTGTTTCGATGTAGTCGCCCAATCCAGGGGTTTCTTTGTGTGCTAAGACACGCACGCCTGCTACCTTCCCATCCGCCCAAATACCGACCAGTAGTTTAATGTCACCACTATAGCCATTGGGTGCTGTTACCGTCAACAAACTCGCCACGGGTTGTTGTTGGTTTCTTGCGCGGTAAATCGTGACAGGGTTTTTCAGGTCTAGGCTTGGCTCAGTTACTTCGATTCGGTCTTCACTAAGGGCATTGTCATAGCGGTCAGGTGGGACAATACTGTTGAGTTGTAACAACAGGGCTTGCTGTTGATGTTCTGCTAACACAGGTGCGCTAAAGGTATAGATGCCATAGAGTAAGCCAGAAATACCCGCAGTAACTACCGAAAGTAACAGCGCGGAGCGCAGGAGTTGCTTAGGATGAAAGGCTGGTAAGGCATTGTCGGTCGTCTGAGTCGGTTCTATCATGTCTTTTTCCTTTTACTGCTTGTGCTGTGACAGATGACGACCATGCCCATAAACGCGTGGTTGTGTCATGGCATCCAGCCAAGGAACGAACATATTCATTAACAGCACAGCAAAGGCAACGGCATCCGCATAGCCGCCCCACGTGCGAATAACATAAACCAACACCCCACAACCAATGCCGAAATAGAGACGACCCGTGGGCGTAGTACTTCCTGTTACAGGGTCAGTAATGATGAAGAAAGCGGCGAGCATGGTTGCCCCTGAAAAGAGGTGAAAGAGTGCGGTGGTATAGCGTTCAGGGTCGTAAGCGTGCATCACACTGGCAAGAACCACTATGGTGAGCAAGAAGCCAACAGGCATTTGCCAACGGATCACCCCACGATAGAGCATCCACAAACCACCAAGCATGAAGGCAAGCCCCAACCACACACTGCTTTCAGCCAGTTGTTGACCTTGAAAAATGGTTTCATGCCCAAAGATATAGCTTAAGGTTTGATCATTCAGCAAACCTGTTCGCGCCGCTTCAAGGGGGGTTGCCCCCGTGAGGGCATCTAGGCTTAGATGGTCAGGAAGACTGCCTGTGAAAATATAACTGATGGTTTGCCACGCATCTAGCGGTGTGGCGACCAGTGCATTGGGCAAATGCCAGATGGTCATGACCGCTGGGAAAGAAATCAACACAAAAGCATAACCCGCCATGGCAGGGTTAAAGAGGTTATAGCCAATACCACCGAACAGGTGTTTGGCAATGACAATGGCAAACAGCACCGCCAAGACGGTAATCCACCAAGGAGAGGTGGGGGGAATACAAAAGACAATATCAATCGTGGTTAATACCAATGTCCAGTCAGTCAAATAGGGTTTAATGGGTTTTTGACGCAGATAAAGCACTGCCGCTTCTGCCAAAATAGCTGTCAAAATGCCAATCGCGACATGAACAAAAATCCCAACGCCAAAGAAGTAAGCGTGTACAAACAGGGCAGGCGTAGCCGCCATTTGCACTTGGAGCATCAGTTGGCGAACATTACGCTGTTGCCAATCGTAAGGTGAGGAGTGTAGCAGGCTACTCATGGTGTTGTGATCTCCCTTGGGGCGTTTTCATCAGAAGCCATCATTGCCGCCTTTTTAGCGGCAAGGCGTTCGGCACGTTCACGATCTTCTTCTGCTTTACGAGCCAGTTGTGCTTCATGGCGTTGTTTGGCACGAGCTTGTGCCTGTTTTTCGGCTTGGTCGTTGCGCATGGCTACTTTGCCGTGACGATAGTATTGCACCAAAGGAATATGACTGGGGCAAACAAAGGCACAACATCCGCACTCGATACAGTCTGTGAGATGATGGCTTTCTAGCTTATCAAGCTGATTCGTTTTGGCAAACCAATAGAGTTGTTGGGGCAGTAGGTTGATAGGGCAGGCATCCATACAAGCACCACAACGGATGCAAGGCATGGTTTCAACGCTAGGCTCTGGCGGGTTGACCAAGACGCAATTACTGGTTTTAATGACAGGTGCTTGATGATCAGGGAGAGGAATCCCCATCATCGGTCCACCCATAATCCACTGATCGACAGGCTGACGTAATCCAGCATGTTTCACCAAGTGCGCAAAAGGCGTTCCAACGGGAACCTCCACATTACACGGACGTTCAATCGCAAAGCCTGTGACGGTCACAATACGCGTGAGCGCGGGTTTACCATAGACGACTGCTTTATAGACCGCCGCAAGGGTAGCGACGTTAAACATCACCAAGCCCAAGTCGGTGGTATGTCCATCAGCAGGAATTTCCTGTTGCGTCAGTTGGGTGATCAGTTGATCTGAACCGCCCATCGGATAAATGGTCGGTACCGCTTGCACCTCAAAATGAAGTTTAGCGGTATCAATATCCACTTGTTGTTCGGTTTGTGCTTGTTGTAAGGCTGAAATGGCTTCTGGTTTGTTGTTCTCCACGCCAATAATCACCTTGCTCGCCCCTAGGGCGTAAGCGGTCATGATCGCCCCACCCACAACTTCGGTTGCACGTTCGCGCATTAACAAGTCATCACAGGTAATAAAGGGTTCGCATTCAGCACCATTGACCAGAAGGGTATGAATCTGTCCACCTTTGTTGGAGAGTTTGCGGAAGCTTGGAAAGCCTGCACCACCCATACCAATGATACCCGCATGAAGCATGATGGCTTTCAAACTTTGTACACTGGTGGGTTTTTCTCGTGCTTGAAACTTAAGCATTTCGTGCTGACCATCAGGCGTTAGCACGATACAGGGCGCAGGAATACCCGATGCGTGTGCGGTCGGATAGTTGCCAATATCGGTAATGATGCCAGAAGTCGGTGCATGCAAGGGAACGCCTAACGGAGGCGCACAACGTGCGATCAGCTCACCTCCCAGCACGTGTTGACCAATCTCAACCTGAGGCACAGAGAAAGGACCAATATGCTGATTGAGGGGAATGATCAGTTTTTCTGCCAAAGGGATTTTTTCAATCGGTCTCTGATTTGACATGAGTTTGTGTTGTGCAGGATGAATACCACCTTGAAACTCAGTGCCTTCTTCTACTTTATGCAACCAACGGTCTAAGCCTTGAATCCATTGTGTGATCATTGTTTGTTTTTCTCCTCACCAATTGGACCAACAGGTTTTGTCCATTGCCATGTTCTTTGGGTGATGGTGGGTTGCTCCATGATAATACAGTCGGTAGGGCAAACGGGGACGCACAGTTCACAACCTGTACATTCTTGTGTTAGCACCGTATGGGTAAATTTCGCCGCACCAATAATGGCATCGACAGGACAGGCGGCGATACATTTTACACAACCAATACAGTCTTCTTCCTTGATATAGGCAAACTGTTTCGGTTTGGCTTCCGCTTCGACAGGTTTAACTTCTTTACCTGTTAATTCCGACAGGGCAATAACGACGGTTTCACCCCCTGGAGCGCAAAGGTTGATGTCTGCGCGATCACTCGCTACGGCTTCTGCATATGGACGACATCCAGGATAACCACATTGACCACATTGCGTTTGCGGTAAGATGGCATCAATTTGATCCACCACAGGGTTGCCGTCGATGTGAAAACGATAAGCCGCCCAAGCGAGCAATGCGCCAAACGCTCCTGCAAGAAGCGTAAACAGAATAAGAGCGATCATTTAACCAATCCCGAAAAACCCATAAAAGCCATGGACATAATGCCAGCGGTAATGAGTGCAATGGCACTGCCTTGAAAGGCGGTTGGCACGTCAGACACTGCGATTCGCTCACGCAGGCTGGCAAAGACCGCCAACACTAGGGTGAAGCCAGCACCTGCCCCAAAGCCATACAGTGACGCTTCTAACAGATTATGTTGTTCCTGCACGTTCAGCAGAACCACCCCAAGCACGATACAATTGGTCGTAATCAGGGGTAAATAAATACCCAATATGGAATAAAGTGCTGGTGACAGTTTGTGCATCGCCATTTCAGTAAAGCCTACCACCGTGGCGATGGTCAGAATAAAGGCAATGGTACGCAAAAAGACCACATCAAAGGGAACCAGCAGATAGGTGTGAATGAGATAGGAAAGAATACTGGACAGGGTAAGCACAAAGGTGGTGGCTAATCCCATCCCCAATGCACCATCCGCCTTCTTTGATACGCCCATGAAAGGGCAAAGTCCGAGGAATTTGACCAGTACGAAGTTGTTTACCAGTACGGTACCCAGCAGAATAAAGAAAATGTCATTCATAATGTTTTGTTGTAGTGATAAAGTGTATTTATAATTAGAGGCTTAGCGTCATTTTATGCCTGTCTTTCAGCATGACCACGCGCTATTCTATGCTAAAGTAGCGAGTGTTTTCAATTGATCTTTGTGCTTTGTGCGGATTTTGTAGCGTGTAGAAAAAGATGTCTTCCTTTTTCGCTGGACACCTCTAAAAACCCGTCACTCCCGCGAAAGCGGGAGTCTATCTCTTCGATTTTTTGGATCCCCGCCTACGCGAGGATGACGAAATGGTGCGTTATCAGAAATGCCCCGCTGTATATGAAATGGGAGGTGTTTGACCTTTAGAAATTAGAAAGGAATGTCATCACCATCCATGTTGTTAGGATAGCTTGGGGTGACAGGGGCGCGTGCTGCTGGTGCAGGGTTTGATGATCCATAGCCAGTGTTGCCCGTTGGTCTTGAGGGGGAACCTGCGCCATAACCACCGCCAAAGGAGTCACCTGAGGTGTAACCATCGTTTTCAGGGGTTGTGTGCACGCTGGTGCCACTGTCACGACCACCGCCAAGCATTTGCATTTGCCCGTTAACATCTAACACAATTTCCGTGCTGTAACGGTCTTGACCTGACTGATCTTGCCATTTACGGGTTTGCAGTTTGCCTTCTAAATAGACCTGACTGCCTTTGCGCAAATACTGTCCTGCAATTTCAGCGAGTTTGCCGAAAATGACCACACGATGCCATTCGGTTTTTTCTTGCTTTTGGTTGGTCTGTTTGTCTGTCCATTGTTCCGTGGTTGCAACACTTAGGTTGGCAATGGCATTACCATTGGGGGTATAACGCACTTCTGGATCACGTCCAAGGGTTCCGACAAGAATCACTTTATTTACGCCACGCATAAATCACTCCTAACATACTTTAATAACTAACAAATAATACGAACTTAGGCTAATATCATTTAACCCTGCATGACTCATCTTGAGTGCTCGCCTGTTATTCTGCATGACTTGGCGAGATAGGTCAATCAGATTTTACTGACGCTTGCTACTTGCGTTGTAGCTGTTGCAGATATTGATCAAAGGCTTTACTCTTTTCATTCTGATCTTTGTCGAGTAAGAGGCGACGCGTTTTTTGCGCATCTTGGAGTACCTTGTCAATCGCTTCCGTCATGAATAGGGTCAAACTGGAGGAATTTAAGACTAAGGGATCACGATGCAAGGGTCGCCACGCTTTCTCTAAGTCTGGGTGTTGAGTCAGTTGCGTTTGAATCCATGACAATACAGGAACGAGGCGTGTAATTCTTTCAGCAATCGGGTAGGGTTGGAAATGCTGATTTTGGTAGGCATCAAATTCTTGTAGCATTAACTCACTCACCAAGGCGAGATCCTTTTGCTGACGTTGAAGTGCCGTATCGCGATGCTCAATCAGTTGAGAGCGTTCAATCACAGGATGATGATCCACCCATTTCAAAAAGGTGTGTAGCCAATTTTGCCGTTCATAAAAGCGATTGTAACCTTCTGTCCAAGGGAAGAGTTGTTGACTGGGAAAGTCTCGGGTTTGGTTGGTCACAAGATTATAGACAGCAGGCGTTTGCCAGCCTTCAGCCGATTGGCTAGGTGACGCACAAAAAACACCCGATGAAAAAGCCTTACTCGTGGTCAAGGAGCGGACATACACACTGACTTGTCCTGTGTGAGGGTCAGCAGTAACTTCACCTTCTCCATACGAATCGTCATTGATGTTAAGTGCGGGCATATCAATCCACACGCGTTGCCCTGTTTCAAACGCATATCCCAACGGAGTCAGCCAACATTGACCCAGCAGGGCTAGGAACAACATTTTTGGCATGAGTTTGACGATTCTCATAAAACAACGCTCATAAAGCAACCACTTCCATGTCCAGTGAAATGCCAAACTTTTCAATAACATCTTGGCGAACCAGATGGGCAAAGTCAAGTAACTCTTTTCCTGTGGCTTGACCATAATTGACCAAGATAAGCGCGTGTTTCTCATAGATGCCCGCATCACCAATACGCTTGCCTCTCCATCCAGCCTTATCAATCAGCCAAGCCGCTGGTATTTTGATATAGCCATCAATCTGCTTATGTCCTGGTATTTCTGGATAGGTTTCTTGTAGGTGTTGAAAGTGTGCAGGCATGACGCTTGGGTTCTGGAAGAAACTCCCCGCGTGTCCGAGTTTTTTAGGATCAGGAATGCGCTGATTGCGAATTTCAATGACTTTTTGATAAATGGCTTCTGGGGTTATGTTCTCAATGTTTTGATCTTCAAAGGCATCTCTTAGCGGTTCGTACATGAGGTTGGGGCTTGCTTGTTTGCGTAAACGGAAGGTAACGCGATGCACCATGGTTTTGTGAGCCAACTCATGTTTGAAAATACTGTCACGATAATTGAATTGGCACTCGCTGTTGCGTAACTCAATGCGCTCCCCTGTCATGAGATCAAAGGTTTGGATGCGGGTAATGGTATCGCGTGCTTCAGCACCGTAGGCACCCACATTTTGCACAGGTGCCGCACCGACAGTACCAGGAATTAAGGCAAGATTTTCCAATCCCCACCAACCCTGATTGACGGTATAGGTCACTAGGTCATGCCATTTGTATCCAGCACCGACCGATAACCATACAAAATCCTTATCTTCCTTCACCAGTTTAATTTCATCGTAGGTACAATGCAAAACAACATGGTCAAGATTTTGGGTGAGAAGAAGATTGCTTCCTGCACCAATCACCGTCCAAGGCAGGGAAGAGAGTACAGGGTCTCGTCTCATGGTGGCAATGGCACTGGCATGGCGAATTTCAATAAAGAATTTTGCGATGGCAGGTAGGTGAAAGGTATTGTTGTCAATGAGGTTATAGTTGGCGTGTAGATACATCGTTATGATGCCTCAAGGCTGGTGAGCAGTAATAATACACCAAACTGGGGGTGGTCAAAATAATTGAGCTCACCAGGGGTAAGTTTACGTGATTCTGATAGCGTGAAACGCCAAGTTTCAGGCAAGGTTTCCAAAGGCTGTTTGTTTTTTAAGGCAAACAACTCTCTTACCCCTATTGGAATGGTTTTTTCAACCTGCGCTTCGATTTGAATGTGTTCAAATTTCTGCTTATGAATAAATACCCTTGCCTGTAGGAGACCACCATTGTCAGGGTGTTTGGTTTCGAAAACGGCAACCTTTCCCTTATCTTTATTTTGTGTGGGTTGAACCCAACTCACTTTAGCGAGGGTGCGGTAGGCACCATTTTGGGTCAGACGTTGTTCAGCGTTTCTCATTGCCGATGATTCGGCATTGCGCCATTTCCAGCCAAAACCAGCAATGTCGGGACCTAATGCGATATCGTGGTCACTGCTCTCTAGTTTTAAGGGAAGTAAGGGCCAATACTCTTCTAACCAAGTCTCTGTGGTGCGATGTTCAAAGATCACCATATCAGCAATATAGTCAGCATATACAGGAGAAATGCTACTGACAAGTGTGAGTACGGCAGGTAGAAATAATGAGGGAAGCGCGAATCGCATTAGGCTACCAATCCTTTGAGTAGGTTAAGATCAATGTAGGTTTGTTGGCAATTTCCCTGCAGGCATTGCATGGCGCGTTCAGGCTCACCTAAGTCGGATACCACCAACAGAGCACCTGTAAAGTCATCTGCTTGGGTGTAGTCGTTAACCGTGATGAGGGTTGGAATTTGCGCACCGCTTGCTGAACGAATGCCGTTGTAAGAGTCTTCAATCGCAACACAAGATGAGGCAGGAAGATTCAGTTGGGCAAGGCTATAGTCATAAATATCAGAAGCAGGTTTTTTCTTAGGCACAATATCGCCAGCGGCAATCAGCTCAAACCATGCGATGCTCTCAGCACCAAGTGTGTGCGTTAACAAGGCTGTGACGTTTTCAGGCGTAGTCGTGGTCACAATCGCCAAACGAATACCAGCGGTTTTGGCTTCCTGAATCAAGCGAGCAACCCCAGTGCGTAAGGGAATATTGCCTTGAGATAATAGCGTGGTGTAGAAATAGGTTTTGCGTGCTTGTAATTCAGCGATTTGGGCTGGCATGCTATCCTGCCATAGTTCTGGATGATAGGTTTTGACATAGTGCGTCATACGTTCCTTACCACCCGTGACGGCTAAGAGTTCACCGTAGAGGGTTTCATCCCAGTTCCAGTCTAGCCCCGCTTCGGCAAACGCCATATTAAAAGCAACGCGGTGTCCGTCTTTTTCGGTGTCTGCCAATGTTCCGTCAACGTCAAATAAAATGGCTTCAAGCATGCTACTTTCCCCTTTTTTGCTGAATCACCGCCCTCAGTAACAACCACGTCTCGCTGGGTTGTTTGTTGAGTTGTTTGCTTGTGTGGCGTAACTCTACCATGAAAAGCCCATAAAATCGACTAAAAAAAGCAGTGTGACAAAATAAAGATTGTATCTCGCTCTCAAACCTGATATAAAAGCCTGCCTAAACAAATGATGGGCTTAAAAGGAGGTTGTTTATGTCAGATCGTAAGGTAAAATATCTTGAGGATTATCCACCCTATCAAATGGAAGCGGGTGAGGAATACATGAGTCCCCGTATGTTGGCGCATTTTCGTCAAAAGTTGGTGTGGTGGCGTGAGCAGTTGTTGATGGACATGAATCATACCATCAATCACCTACAAGAAGACTCAACCATGCCTGCTGATCCGAATGATCGTGCCAGTCAAGAGGAAGAGTTTAGTCTTGAATTGAGAACGCGTGATCGTGAGCGTAAGCTCATTCTTAAAGTAGAAGAAACCATCAGACGTATTGACGAAGGTGATTATGGCTATTGCGTGATTTCGGGTGATGAAATTGGCTTAGATCGTTTGGAGGCGCGTCCGACCGCAACCATGACCGTAGAGGCTAAGGCTATGCAAGAACTGCGTGAAAAGCAGGGTATTGTTTAACGCACGCTCTTTTGATGTCGAAAGGACGATTTGCACCTTCACCCACGGGGCAGTTGCATCTTGGCTCACTCATGGCGGCGGTTGCCAGTTATCTGAATGTTAAGGCGGTTGCTGGGCAATGGCTGGTGCGTATAGATGATTTAGACACGCCACGTGTGGTCACAGGGAGTGATCAACAGCTGATCAAGGTGCTAGAGGTTTTAGGCTTTGAGTGGGATGGGGTGGTTTGGCAGTCACAGAGACTGGCTGTTTATGAGCAGGCGTTAGCTAACTTAGTTCATCAAGGCTTGGTTTACGCTTGTGACTGCTCTCGCGCCCAATGTGTACAACGCATGGGGCGATCGGGTTGTTACGACAATCATTGTCGTCATCGTCTGTTGTCCTCTTCTCTTGCGTTGCGTCAGGCACAAGCCGCGCATCAAGCCATTCGCTTAATTTCTCCAGAAACTCAGCAGGCATACCATGATCTCATTCAGGGAAAGTATGAATATGATTGGTCTGCTTTGGGTGATGTGATCTTGTGTCGCGCGGATGGGATTTACAGTTATCATCTTGCCTGTGCCGTGGACGATGCCGATTTTGGCATGACGGAAGTGGTACGTGGCTATGATTTATTGCACTCAACGCCGCCACAAAGGGTGATTCAACAATACTTGGCGAAAGCCTCACCTGACTATGCACACTATCCCATTTTGTTGTCTGAGCAGGGGGTTAAATTGTCTAAAGCATCGAATGCGCCAGCGGTTGATGTGGCCCAACCAGTAGCCTTACTTTATCAGGTTCTATGTTTACTAGAACAAGCCCCACCTAAGGAATTGCGCACCGCTGAATTAAGTGATCTCTGGGCTTGGGCAATTGCCCACTGGCAGTTGTCACCTATTTCTGCACTTTCTCATATACAAATGCCGTCACATTCTTGTCAGTGACCGTTATTTACAGTAAAATATCCTTTCCCTGTTATTGGTCGCGGGGAAACTATTAGTAAGACCAATCCTAGGAGTTTTATATGTCTGCTTTATCGAAAGAAACCACAGCGGCGTTGATTGCTGAATATGCAACCGTTGCGAATGACACTGGCTCACCTGAAGTTCAGGTTGCTTTATTGAGTGCGCGTATCACTCAGTTGACAGAACACTTCAAAACGCACAAAAAAGATCACCACTCACGTCGTGGTTTGTTGCGTTTGGTTGCACAACGTCGTAAATTGCTTGATTACCTCAATCGTAAAGATCACGAGCGTTACAAAGCATTGATCGCACGTTTAGGTTTACGTAAGTAACTCCTCGAAAGCCTATCAGAGATGATAGGCTTTTTTGTTTAAGAATTTGTTTGTAAGAAATTAGTGTAGTAAAGAAAAGGCATTAGCTGTGTTTAATAAAAAAACCATTAGCTTTCCATTTGGTCAGCATCAAGTTAGCTTTGAAACAGGTGAAATTGCACGTCAAGCCGACGGTGCAGTAATGGTCAAAATGGGCGATACGCAACTCTTGGTGACGGTTGTTGCGGCAAAGAAGGTTTCGCCTGGTCAAGATTTTTTCCCGCTAACGGTACATTATCAAGAAAAAAGTTATGCGGCGGGTAAAATTCCTGGAGGCTATGCTAAACGTGAAGGTAAATTATCTGACGCTGAAACCCTGACTTCTCGTTTGATCGACCGTCCAATTCGTCCTTTATTTCCTGAAGGGTTTTTCAATGAAGTACAAATCATTGCAACCCTCGTTTCTTTAGATCCCCAAATTCCTGCGGATATTCCAGCGGTCTTGGGTGCTTCTGCGGCATTGGCGTTATCAGGTGTGCCGTTTGATGGTCCATTAGGTGCGGCGCGTGTGGCTTATATTGATGGTCAATATGTCTTAAACCCAACACGTGCACAGATGTTAGAGAGTCAGCTGGAGTTGGTGGTTGCGGGAACGTCGCAAGCGGTATTGATGGTGGAATCTGAGGCACAAGAACTCACTGAGGAAACTATGTTGGGCGCAGTGGTCTTTGGTCATCACCAAATGCAGACAGCGATTTCGGCCATCAATGCCTTTGCCGAACAAGCGGGTAAAGCACCTTGGGATTGGACACCACCAGAAGAAAATATGCCTTTGAAAAATGCTTTAACGGCGTTGGTGGGTGAGCGTTTGGGCGATGCTTATCGCGTTACTGAAAAGCAAGTACGCTATTCAACCGTTGGTGCCCTGCGTGATGAAGCGATTGCTAGCATTGCAGGTGGTGATGAGCCACAATTCACCGTTCGTGAAGTGGAGAATGCGTTTGGCAAAATGGAAGAGCGCATCGTTCGTGGTCGTATCCTTGCAGGCGAACCTCGTATTGACGGTCGTGATACCAAAACCATTCGCCCGATCAATGTACAGGTTGGCGTATTGCCTCGCGTACATGGTTCTGCTCTGTTCACCCGTGGCGAGACACAAGCCTTAGTGGTGACAACCCTCGGTACCGAAACAGATGCCAAAATCACCGATGATTTGGGCATGGGTGCTTATAAAGAACGCTTCTCTTTACATTACAATTTCCCGCCTTACTCAGTGGGTGAAACGGGTCGTTTGGGCGCACCTGGTCGTCGTGAGATTGGTCATGGTAATTTGGCGCGTCGTGGCGTATTCCCAATGGTACCCAAACAAGACGTTTGGCCTTATACCATTCGTGTGGTGTCTGAAATTACAGAATCAAATGGTTCAAGTTCGATGGCATCGGTGTGTGGTTCTTCTTTGTCGATGATGGATGCGGGGATTCCGTTGAAAGCACCTGTTGCAGGGATTGCGATGGGCTTGATTAAAGAAGGCGAGCGTTTCGCAGTGTTATCTGACATCTTAGGGGATGAAGATCATCTTGGCGATATGGATTTCAAGGTGGCTGGTACGGCTAACGGTGTGACGGCGTTACAGATGGACATCAAAATCAATGGCATTACCCCAGAGATTATGGACATTGCCTTAACGCAAGCCAAAGCAGGCAGACTGCACATTTTGGGTATCATGAATGCGGTGATTGAGCGTCCTCGTGCTGAAGTGTCACAATGGGCACCACGTTTCACGGTATTCAAAATCAATCCTGATAAAATCCGTGAAGTGATTGGTAAGGGTGGCGCGACCATTCGTAGCATCACCGAGCAAACAGGCACGACCATTGAGCTAGACGATAATGGTACGGTGAAAATCGCGGCAGTGACTAAGTCAGCAGGTGAAGCGGCGAAAAAACTCATTGATGATATTACCGCTGAAATCGAGGTAGGCAAAACCTATCACGGTAAGGTAGTTCGTATCGTTGAGTTTGGTGCTTTCGTTAATGTCTTACCAGGTAAAGATGGCTTGGTTCACATTTCGCAAATCGCGCATGAGCGTGTGGAAGATGTGTCTAAGTATTTGACGGAAGGTCAGATGGTGAATGTCTATGTTCAAGAAATTGACAAGCAGGGTAAGGTACGTTTGACCATGAAAGATGTGGATCAAAGCGTTCCAGCAAGTGCTTAAGCTTTCGTCTTGACAGGCATTATTGTCTTATCCAAGACAAGTGAACCTAATATCCAGTATCCTTGTGGTACTGGATTTTTGTTTTTTTAGGATTTTAGTGAATTAAGTTACGATGAGCAAAGACTATCAAGCCTCCGATATTCAAGTATTAAAAGGGTTGGAGCCTGTTCGCCAACGACCGGGTATGTACACCCGCACGGAAAACCCATTACACATCATTCAAGAAGTGATTGACAATGCCGCCGATGAGGCATTGGGGGGTTATGCGTCACGCATTGACGTGACCTTGCACGCTGATGCTTCTGTCTCTGTTAGTGATAATGGACGTGGGATTCCTGTTGCCATTCATCCTGAGGAAGGCGTTCCTACGGTCGAGTTGGTGTTTACGCGTTTGCACGCAGGGGCAAAATTTAATAAAGCCGATGGCGGAGCTTATAGCTTCTCAGGCGGATTGCACGGGGTTGGGGTGTCAGTCACCAATGCCTTATCAACCCGTTTGCAAGTGAACGTGACCCGTGAGGGACAAAAATGGCAGTTGGTTTTTGCTGATGGTAACGTGATCGAGCCTTTGCTCGCTTTAGGTTCTGCGCGTGGTCATGGTACCAGTGTGCGGGTGTGGCCAGATGGACGTTATTTTGATTCCCCTAAATTGCCCTTAGCTGAATTAGAGCGTATGTTAAGAGCAAAAGCGGTACTGCTTCCTAAGTTAAAAGTGACTTTAACGAATGAACTGAACAACACGCAACAGGTGTGGCAGTTTGAAGGTGGCATGGGGGACTATTTGCAATCCGTCTGTGGTGCAGAGGCGGAAGCGGGACTCTATGTTTCTCCTTTGTTTGCGGGCGCACAGCATTTGACCGCAACTCAAGTGGCTAACATGAAGGGTGATGTCGCTGTGGGCGAGGGGGCTGACTGGGCGTTGGTGTTCCGTGAGCAGGCAACACGCTTTGGAGAGAGTTACGTCAATCTTATTCCAACCCCGCAAGGTGGGACGCATGAAACGGGATTAAGAGCAGGGTTATTTGAGGCGATGCAGGTGTTTTGTCAGCATCATGCCTTATTACCTAAAGGCATTCAATTAACGGCTGAGGACTTATGGGGGCGTGTGTCTTTTGTCTTGTCAGCCAAGGTGTTAGACCCGCAATTTCAAGGGCAAACGAAAGACAAACTCACCTCACGCTCTGCGCATGCCTTGATTCTTGGGTGTATGCGAGATGCTTTTACGATATGGTTGAACGCTCATTTGGATGAGGGTAAAAAAATTGCCGAATTGGCGATTAAGTCAGCGATTGAGCGCAATAAGTCAATCAAAACCGCGGTGAAAAAGAAAACTTCTGGTGCGGCAGTATTGCCTGGTAAATTAACCGATTGTGAAAGTAATGACATTCGTGAAACTGAATTATTTTTGGTTGAAGGTGACTCAGCTGGAGGGTCAGCCAAACAAGCTCGTGATAAGCGAACGCAAGCCATTTTACCCTTACGCGGTAAGGTGCTGAATACGTGGGAAGTGTCCGCAAATGAGTTGTTTGCCAACCAAGAAGTGCATGATATTAGTCTGGCGATTGGGGTAGATCCTCATCCTGCTGACGCGCCAGAGAGCGTGTTAGACGGTTTGCGCTATGGTAAGCTGGTTCTGATGACCGATGCGGATGTCGATGGCGCACACATTCAAACACTCTTGTTGACCTTACTCTATCGCCACTTTCCGAAATTGATTCAATCGGGACATGTTTTTGTGGGACAACCGCCACTCTTTCGGGTTGATGTGGATGCAGGTAAGCGTAAACAGAAGTTCTATGCCCTTGATGAAGCGGAAAAGATAGGCTTGATTCAACGTCTCACCGATGAAGGCATTAAATCAACGCAACTCAGTGTGGCGCGATTTAAGGGCTTGGGTGAAATGAACCCAGATCAGTTGAAGGAAACCGCCATGTCGGTGGATACCCGTCGTTTGTTGTGTGTGCGTTGGCCCTCGCCTACCGATGCCCTAAGTATGTTTGAGTTGTTGATGGCAAAGAAATCGTCCGCTGATCGTCGCGCATGGATGGAGCAAAAAGGCTATAGTGTGGAGACAGATGTATGAAGCCTGATTTTATTACCCTTGGCATTGAGTCCTCTTGTGATGAGACGGGGGTCGCGTTATACCACAGTCGATTGGGTCTGCTAGCACACGCTTTGCACAGCCAAATTGCCATTCATGCCCAGTATGGTGGCGTGGTACCAGAGATTGCCAGTCGAGATCATATTCATCGTTTGGTTCCCTTAACTGAGCAGGTATTGTCAGAGGCTGGGTTAAGTCTCGCAGAGGTCAATGGCATTGCTTATACCTCAGGGCCTGGTTTGGCAGGGGCTTTACTGACAGGGGCGGGGTTTGCTCGTAGCTTGGCTTATGGTTTGGGTATTCCCGCCATTGGGGTGCATCATATGGAGGGGCATTTGTTGTCGCCTTTGTTGGAACAGCCTGATCTTGCCTTTCCTTTTTTAGCCTTATTGGTGTCGGGTGGGCATACGCAGTTGATTCGCGTGTCGGCAATTGGCAGTTATCAGGTGTTGGGTGATACCTTGGATGATGCCGTGGGTGAGGCGTTTGATAAAACGGCTAAGTTATTGTCCATGGGCTATCCCGGTGGACCAGCTGTGTCGGCTTTGGCAGTGCAAGGGGATGCCTCGGTTTATCGTTTGCCTCGTCCCATGCTCGATCGACAAGGGTTAGAATTTAGTTTTTCTGGCTTAAAAACGGCGGTGTTGAATACGTGGGCGCAAGCACAAAAAACACGCACCGATTTAGATCAGGCAAAGGCAGACATTTGTGCCAGTTTTGAAGCGGCTGTTGCTGAAGTCTTGTCGGTTAAGGTCAAACGAGCCTTAGCACAGGAGCAGTTGAATCGCTTGGTGGTTGCTGGTGGGGTGAGTGCGAATCGTCATATTCGGCACACCCTAACCGAGTTGATGCACAAGCGTCGGGGTGAAGTCTTGTTTCCACGTTTGGCGTTTTGCACGGACAATGGCGCGATGATCGCTTTTGCGGGCAGTCAGCGACTGCAAGCTGGGCAAACCAGCGACCTTGATTTTTCAGTCACGACCCGTTGGACGCTGGAGCAGTTAACGTCTGTTTGAGCAATAGATGATAGTGTAATATGAGAGGATGGTAATATGGCATATCTCGTCAAAGAAATTTTCTATAGCTTACAAGGGGAAGGGGCGCAGACAGGCAGACCTGCTGTGTTTTGTCGTTTTTCTGGCTGTAATTTGTGGAACGGGCT
>CAZLOM010000001.1:0-37522 GCA_964561185.1 uncultured Piscirickettsiaceae bacterium | reverse complement strand
TGTTTCAGGAAAAAGTTATGACACCTGTGAAACTTGGTATTGTGGGTTTAGGTACCGTTGGTTGCGGTACGCTAAGTATTTTGAAAGATAACGCGGAGTTGATTACGGCTCGTGCGGGTCGTCCTGTGGTGGTTACCATGGCGGCAGTGCGTGATTTATCACGTGCAAGAGCTTGTGATACAGCGGGTATTGCGTTGACCGATGATCCTCTACAAGTGGCTACTTCAGATGTTGATGTGGTGCTTGAGCTAATGGGGGGGACGGGTAAAGCCTTAGAGGTTGTGCGTACCGCGATTGAGTCGGGCAAACATGTCATCACCGCGAATAAAGCCTTATTAGCCGAGCATGGTAATGAGTTGTTAGCCTTAGCGGAGGCAAAAGGCGTGATGGTTGCCTTTGAAGCATCGGTTGCAGGTGGTATTCCTGTTATTAAAGCCATGAAAGAAGGGCTTGCAGGGAATCGTATCAACTGGTTAGCAGGCATTATCAACGGTACTTGTAACTATATGCTCACTGAAATGGCAAAACCGGGTAATGACTTTGCGCCTGTATTGGCTGAAGCGCAACGCTTGGGTTATGCCGAAGCAGAACCCAGTTTTGACATTGATGCAATTGATGCTTCTCACAAGTTGGCGGTATTAGCCTCAGTGGCTTTTGGGATTCCACTATCACGTCAAGGGATGCTGATCGAAGGGATTACCATGGTAACTGCGGCAGATATTGCGTGGGCAGATGATCTTGGTTACAAGATTAAATCATTGGGTATTGCGCGTCGTCGTGAATCAGGTGTTGAGTTGCGTGTGCAATCTGCGCTTGTACCTAAATCAAAACTATTAGCAAATGCTGATGGTGTGATGAATGCTGTTATGGTTAATGGTAATGCTGTCGGCACGACCATGTATTATGGTGCTGGGGCAGGTGCCTTACCAACGGGTTCAGCCGTGGTTGCGGATGTGGTGGATGTGGTGAGAGGGATGTCTTGTCCTGCTTCTATGCGTCCTGCGTTAGGGGTGCCGATGTCGGCATTAAGTGCCTTGCCTGTCTTGCCAACCGATGAGATTTTAAGTGCTTACTATTTGCGGTTACAAGTGTCGGATACGGCTGGCGTATTGGCGAGAATTTCGTCAGCTTTAGCCAATGAGGGCATTAGCATTGAAGAAATGCGTCAGCAACCGAACCAGCAAGATGCTTCAGCAACCTTGGTATTGTTGACTAACGTGGTGCAAGAAGCCGCATTCCAACGTGCGTTAGCGGTGGTGAATCAGTTAGGTGATTTACGTCAACCAACGGCTTGGTTGCGCGTTGAGCATTTGGCTTAAATAAGATTTGTTTTTATTGTTATTAGGAAATCGTTGTTATGAACACTTTTGGTCATCGTTACACAGGATTAATTGACAGATATCGTGATCGTTTACCTGTATCAGAGTCAACCCCCGTTATCAGCTTAGGTGAAGGCAATACCCCGTTGATTAAGTTGAAAAACTTACCAAAAGTATTGAAGAAAGACGTTGACATTTATGTCAAATACGAAGGTCTGAACCCAACAGGTTCATTCAAAGATCGTGGCATGACCATGGCGGTGACCAAAGCCGTTGAGGAAGGTTCGCGTGCGATTATTTGTGCGTCAACAGGTAACACTTCAGCGGCGGCGGCGGCATATGCGGCGCGTGCTGGTATTACGGCTTTTGTGTTGATTCCAGATGGCAAAATTGCGATGGGTAAACTGGCGCAAGCGATGATGTACGGTGCCGTGACCATTCAGATCAAAGGCAACTTTGATGATGGTATGCGTTTGGTGAAAGAAGTTGCTGATAAAGCACCTGTAACGATTGTGAACTCAATCAACCCTTACCGTTTGCAAGGTCAAAAAACGGCTGCCTTTGAAATCATTGAAGAGTTAGGTCGTGCGCCAGATTATCACTGTTTGCCAGTGGGTAATGCAGGTAACATTACCGCACATTGGATTGGTTACTGCGAGTCTTCTGCGACGGACGTGAGCAAGGTAACGGAATCTTGTGTCTTCTGTAATGGTTCTTGCAAGTATGCGGGTAGTATCGTCGGCAATCGTCCTAAGATGATTGGTTATCAAGCGGCTGGTTCTGCGCCATTTATGCGTGGCGCGATGGTTGATGATCCAGAAACGATTGCAACAGCGATTCGTATCGGTCATCCACAGAGCTGGGATCAGGCATGGAAGGTGATGTCTGAGTCAGGCGGTTGGTTTGACGAGTGTACCGATGAAGTGATCTTACAAGCACAAAAATTATTGGCTCAGTCAGAAGGGGTTTTCTGTGAGCCAGCATCGGCGGCTTCTTTAGCTGGCGCGATTCGTGACATTCAAACGGGTAAAATTCCTGAAGGAAGCACCATTGTGTGTACCCTTACAGGAAATGGTCTGAAAGACCCTGATACTGCCATTGCACAATGTCAGGCTGATGCGAGGATGTTCACCGTTGATGCGACGCTTGATTCTGTGCGTGATACCATCTTACGCAACATGATTCAGTAATGATGATTGACGGATGAAGCAGATTCCTAAGGTCATCAAGCAACAGGCAGCCCATTGGCTGCCTGTTTGCCCTGTACATCTGATTGCTGACCGTGATACGCTGTTACTCGCACCAACCGAGCATCTTGCGCTTTCGTTGGAGGAGGCTCAAGGATTGGCTGAGTCGTTTAATCAGCACTTTGTGGAGCTAGGCTATCAGCTGTATGTGCATACGGAGTCACGTTGGTATTTAAGTTTGCCTCAGCCATTGCGTTTGCGCTTTCCTGACTTGTCACGCGCGATAGGCATGAATTTGCGTGATGTCTGGCAGGGGAATCAGGATGCAAAAGCGTGGCGTAAACTCCTAAATGAAACGCAGATGTTGTGGTTTACTGACGCGGTCAATCAGCACAGAGAAGCAGAAGGAAAACTGCCCATCAATGGATTGTGGGTGATGTCGTCTTCGTGGTCTTTCTCTGCCTTGATGTCTTGGTTGCGTTCTTTGCGTAATAACTAATGGCTTACCGCCCAATCGCGCTTTCTTCTCCTGATAACAGGCGTTGAATGTTGCTTTTGTGTCGCCAGATGAGCATCAAGCTCATGGCACTCACGCCAATCGTCCAGTCTTCATAGCCCGTCCAATACCAGACAAAAACAGGTGCCAGTGTCATAGCAATCAGCGCCGCCAGTGATGATATTTTCAGTCCCTTGGCAATCAATAACCACACACCACCAGCAAAAGCACCAATAACAGGGTCTAAGCCAAATAACACGCCCAGAAGCGTTGCTACCCCTTTCCCGCCTTCAAAACGGAAAAAAACAGGCCATAAATGCCCAATAAAAGCGGCAACACCAATGTAGATGATCACGGAGGTCTCTAAGTTAGCATAAACCGCTAGGGCAACGGGTAAGTAGCCTTTGAGCATATCGCCAAAGAGCGTAATTGCCGCGGCTTTTTTACCACCAATACGCAGTACGTTTGTTGCACCTGGATTGCCAGAACCCTGTTCTCTTGGGTCTGGGAGTCCCATAAGTCGGCAGACAATGATCGCACTGGATAACGAGCCCAGTAGATAGGCGGTTGTGATAAAAAGACTCGTCGCAAAAAGGCTGTCTAGTGGCATGTTCGATTCCTAAAAAGGGAGATGAAAATTGTGTTATCCTACTCTACTTTGTTAGAACATGCTAGGGTATTTATGGAGTGTTTTGTGTCATTACCTGTTTCACCGTCAATGAATTTAGATAGCATTTTTTTGCACAAATTAGAAGTGATGGCGCGGATTGGTGTGCTAGATCATGAAAAGCAAGCACCACAACCTATTTTGCTGGATATTGACCTAGGTATTGACTTGCGTCCATCCGTAGCCTCAGGTCTGTTAGCGGATACCTTAGATTATGCAGAATTAGCGCGGGCATTGTCTGTTTTATGTATGAAGGAACACACGGAACTTGTTGAAACCTTAGCAGAAAAGTTAGCACAATTCTGCTTGCAGGATCAACGTGTTCAGTGGGTTAGGGTGACTTTAGGAAAGCCCAAGGCCTTAACGAATTGCATCAATGTTGGGGTAAGCATGCTACGTTATCAGTCAAGTAGCTTCATGAATAATAGCAAGCAGGTATTGGGATGAGTTGGCAAGAACGACCGCGTTGGTTACGCTGGGGGGTAGAAATCGCCCTGATTGTGGTGGTGATTCTTGCCGTGAGTGCTTGGCAAAAACGAGATCACTTGCGCGGTAATGCTCCTGTAACGGAGTTGAACTCGATCGTCAATACACCTGTAGTCTTGCAACAAGCGGATGGTTCGCCTGTTTTGGTGCATTTTTCTGCGAGTTGGTGCCCTATTTGTCAAATGATGCAATCGAGCATCCTAGAACTCCGTCAGTCCTATCCAGTTATTACCATTTTGGTGCAAATGTCTGATCAGGAGGTCACTGATTGGTTGGCAGAACATCCCTCACTATTGCCTGAGCAAGTGGTTCGTGATGATTCAGGACAGTTATTACGGCAATTTGGGGGTAAAGCTTTGCCGATGGATGTCGTTATAACCGCTAAGGGTGAAATTGCAACTTCCGAACAAGGGTTGAGTTCGTCTTGGGGATTGAAGGTGCGTTTATGGTTAGCAAATTGATCTCTGTTCTCGGTAGTTTTGGTGAGGTTAATGTGTTTTCTGGTATAAAAAATGCTTTTGACTCTCGTTAGAAAAGATTGTTTAGGAGTAACTACATAATGTCGGGCATTTTAAGCTGGTGGTATCAACTCGGTATGCAGGAAAGACTGCAAGTGATGACGCAGTTCTTTGTCATGATTGTAACCTTTGCTGTGCAGTTTTGGATACAACATGCGATGGAAGAACGCACTTATCGTGCCGCTGAAGATCGTGGTGTGGTGATTGCCCATTCCTTGTTACATGGTGCAAACATGATGATGATCAACGGTGCCATCAGTGATGTCGAACAGCGAAAACTCTATACCGAGCGCATGAATGGCTTGGAAGGGGTTAAAAGCATTGCTTTATTGCGTGGAGAGTCGGTGAGCAAGCAATATGGTAATGGCTTGACTGGCGAGCAAGCGCAAGATGCTTGGGAAAAAGCAGGCATTACGCAAAGAAGTATTCAGATACAACACTCTCTCGATGGCGAAGGACATAAGCTATTAAGAGTCATGGTGCCATATGCTGCCGATACTCATGAAAAAGGAACCCCTTGTTTGTCTTGTCATCAAGCGAACAAAAATGATGTCTTAGGGGCAGCCTCTTTAGTCATTGACATGCAAGGTGAAGTCGATGAATTGCATAGTCTGAATATGATGATGTGGTTAGGGCAGTTTTTGATTCAGGTATTGTTGTTCCTCATTATTAGAAGCATTGCAAAAAGCATTACGCACCCTGTGATCGAATTAGAAAATACAATGTTGCAAATCGAGCAAGCCAGTGACTTAACCAAACGTGCTAAGTTAAGCGTGCATCGCGATGAGATTTACATGATGGCAGAGGCGTTTAACAGTTTGGTGTGTCGTTTGCAAAGTATGCTGAAAATGGTGAACGGTGGCAGTTTAGAGGTTAGAAATGCTTCCTCCAGTTTGAATAAAACGACCCGACATATTTTAACAGGAATTGAAAAACAACGTTCCAGAGCAGAGGAAGTTGCTCAGTCGGTGCAATCCATTAAATTAACCGCTGATGAAGTGAACAGTAAGGTTGAGCAAGCGTCTAGTATGTCACAGGAAGCATGGAGTGTTGCGGATCAAGGTTCTAATGTGGTGAAAATGACCGCAGAAACTTCCGAGCATTTAGCGGTTGAAGTATCGCAGATGGCGGATGCCATTTCTAAGCTAGGGGAGCAGTCGGAGCGTGTTGGTGGTATTGTCAGCTCCATTGGAGACATTGCTGAACAAACCAACCTCTTAGCGTTAAATGCGGCGATTGAGGCGGCGCGAGCTGGTGATCAAGGACGTGGCTTTGCGGTGGTGGCGGAAGAGGTTCGTGCCTTGTCCATTCGTACCAGTCAAGCAACTGATGAAATTACAGAGGTGATTCGCACGATTCAGTCTGAAACGGATCTGGCTGTGAATCGGATGCGCACCACCGTTGAGCAGGTGCAATTAGGGGTGCGTTATAGCCATGAAGCTGAAAGTGCTTTAGGGCGTATTCGACAGGCTTCGCTGAAAACATCAGAGCGTATCCAAGAAATTTCGGATGCCATGCAGATGCAGTTACGTGAGGCTGATAGAATCAGTCGCGAGATGGGAGATATTACCAATATGGCCGATGCCAATGTCACAGAAATGTCAAAAACCCTATCCGCGAGCGAAGATATGCAAAAACTTGCCTTATCTCTTGAAAATCAGGTTCAAAAATTCAAGGTATAGTCGTATAATGTACTTGCGAAAGCAAAACACAAAGGAACTGTTAGCCAGTCAATGACTGGCTTTTTTTTCGCGCTTATTTTTAGCCAGATTTTTTGTCTGAGCAGTTGTGTAAGCAGTTGTGTAAACTTTTGTATGAGATCATCGTTGAAATCATTACGGTTCTGATTTTAGATGGGATAAGCAGGATATATGATGAGGTTTGGATCATTCGCGCATCAGAAAACCGAGGAAGCAATCCAATTTGCTCCGCCACAATACCCTAGCACGCTCTTTAGACAGGCACAAGGCATCGGATTAACGTCTCAACGCGTGCGAGATCGCATGGTTGCCCGACTCATGGCACAACAACTGACCGATGAACGGGTGATTGAAGTCATGCGTGTGACACCACGTCACTATTTTGTCGATGAGGCACTGGCATCTCGTGCATATGAAGACACCGCCTTACCCATTGGTTACGGACAAACCATTTCTCAACCTTGGGTTGTTGCTATGATGACTCAAGCACTGTTACAGCATCATAAACCCAAACGACTGCTTGAAATTGGCACAGGATCTGGCTATCAAACGGCGATTTTGGCTCAGTTAGCAGATGAGGTTTGGACAGTGGAGCGTATTTGTCGTTTGCAAGACCGAGCCATGTACACCCTAGATCAATTACAAATTAAAAATGTTCAGCATCGTTGCTCTACGACCATTTTAGGCTGGCCAGAAGAGGGTCCTTTTGATGCGATTTTATCAGCGGCGGCACCTGAAACCTTACCTGATTCACTCATTGATCAGCTGGCAATCGGTGGTCGCTTGGTGATGCCTGTGGGTGCTGACGTGCAAGACCTAGTCGTGATTGATAAAACTCGTCACGGTATTGAACAGCATTCTTTAGGTGAGGTATTGTTCGTGCCTTTAATTCAGCGTTGTGCGGGTTATTGATCTGTCATGTCAGTAATCAAGCGACACTAATCAACCGAGGATTGATCTGTATATGAATGTATTTTCGATCTTATTAGCGAAAATGATGATATGGGCGGAGCATCGACATGCCCAGCGTTATCTTGCAGGGGTGAGTTTTACTGAGTCAGCGTTTTTCCCCATACCACCTGATGTGATTATGATTCCCATGATTTTGGCGCGACCTGATCGTGCGTGGGCATTGGCGTGGTTGACGACTTGGACTTCTGTGTTAGGCAGTTTGTTAGGCTATGCGATTGGGTTTTTGGCAATTGATTTATTGATGCCCTATATTCAATCGTTGGGTTATGAAGCGGTTTATCAACAGGCAAAAACCTTTGTGGCAGATTATGGGGTGTGGGCTTTGTTGATTGGCAGTTTTACCCCGATTCCTTTTAAGGTATTTACCATCACCGCGGGTGCAACAGATATGGCTCTCTTACCCTTTGTGTTGATTGCCATGCTGGGGCGAGCAAAACGCTTCTTTTTGGTCGCGGCGGTTGCCAAATATGGCGGGGTTCGTGCTTTACCGATGATGCAGAAATATGCAGATGCCATGGGATGGTTAATGATTGGCTTGTTGTTGGTTGGCTGGCTGGTGTGGTCTTGGCGATCAGCAGGTGTCACACTAGCCTAGTCGGTTTGGAATGTTGAGTCTGGTCAAGTGAGTTGGCTAACACATAAGAGAATGAAAAGAGAATCAAGTATGAGTGATCAAATTAACAGTAAAGCAGTTCAAAAGCATCAACCTTTATTGGTGACGCAAGGGATAAATCTTGGGGTTAAGTTTGGGGTAATGCTTTCAACAAGCATGCTCTTAGCTGGATGCGGTGGGCAAACGGTTAAGGTGGAGCGTTGGACGGATTTAGAAAGACCTTGCCAACCGCACGGTTTTTATATTGCCCCCAAAGGTGACAGTTTGGCAGATGTGGCACATACCTGTAAAGCCGATGAAGTGCTCTTGAATCGTTATAATGCGTGGTTATTGACGCGGCAGCCGTTTGCCGAGCCAACCGTCGTCTGGTTAAAACAAAATCCGAACGTTCGCCCAGAGGATGAAAAACTCAGTATTGATGTGATCCTACCTGCGCATAGCAGAATGATGTCGAGTGAGTCTCTGCATTAGTTGTCTCAGTGAGCAAAAGGCATGCTATAATCCGCTTCACCCAGATGACTACGCATGAGATACGCGTAGTCGTGTTTTTTGTCTTTGTTTTTATCTTTTTTAAGCGGTTTTGAAGTGTTATGCACAGCGCACAAGATGTTTTTCATTTACTTAAACATGCCGATCCTAAGCTGATTGAGCGTATTTATCAACACACCCTACAAGTGTTAGCTTCAGCTAATGCAGGCAAACCCATCGAGGATTTGCCGTTGATTGTGGATCCAGAGTTAGAGATTCAAGGTATTTTAGATAAGGTTACTGAACTCGCAAAACAACCTGATATGCCATGGCATAGCATGAGTCAAGTGTTTACCGAACTTAGGGTAGAGCTCAATGTATATTAATTTTTCAACACAAGCACGTGATGACCTACGTCAAGCCGCTAAAGAGGCAGTAGAAAAGGGCAGTGAAGGTGCCGCCAATCAATTGCTGACGCGTTTGCATCAATCCTTGCAACAGTTGTTGCATTATCCAAACAGTGCCTCAAACTATGCACCACGTCCTGAATATCGTCGTCAGGTGGTCATTGTGCAAGATGGGTTGTTCTTAATTTTTTATCGTGTGCGCGGTGAGGCAATCGAAATTGCCCATATTCGTCGTACCAAAGAGATTCCTCTGTAAGTAATAATGCTGACTAGGGAATGCAACCGTATGAAAGGCAATATAGGGAAGGCAAGATGCAAGAAACGCGCTTAATTATTCTCGATCGTGATGGCGTGATCAATCAGGACTCTGATAGTTATGTTAAGTCTGTAGAAGAGTATGTGTTACTACCAAATAGTGTGTCTGCCATTGTGCGTCTTAAGCAGGCAGGTTGGACGGTTGCCGTGGCAACGAATCAGTCGGGGCTCGCAAAAGGCTTGTATCAACGCACTGCCTTGCACCTGATGCACGAAAAACTGCAATCCGCGTTGCGTGAACACAATACGCAAGTCGATTGGATCATGTATTCTCCTCATCAACATGCTTCCCCTTGCCGTAAACCCAGTGCGGGCTTGTATCAAGCCATTGCATGGCGGTTTGGTTTATCTTCTTTGGTGGGCGTTCCCGTGGTGGGCGACAGTTGGCGTGATAGCGAAGCGGCTTTATCGGTCGGTGCTTATCCGATTCAAGTGAAAACAGGTAAAGGTTCTCGTACGTTGGCACAACATGGTGAAGACTTGGCGCGTCACCAGATTCCGATTGTAGAAGACCTCTTAGGCGCAGTGGTTCATTTAGAAAGTCGATCATGATGGTGTCGGTCATGCAAGTGTCAATCATACAAGTACTGGGTTCAACGCTCTTCATGCTCGGCTATGTGTTGAGCACGATTTTATTTTCTGTGTTGAGTGTGTTGCTGTGGTTGGTGCCCAGTCGTGCTGTGCGTTATCAGGTGATGACGGGATGGGCAAAATCCATGCTGGTTTGGTTGAAATGGACTTGTGGTTTGTCTTATCGCGTGCATGGTCAGGTCAATCTCGCTCAAGCCTCGGTAGCCTTGGTACGTCATGAATCGGCTTGGGAAACCTTAGCCTTGCAAGCCCTATTGCCACGTCAGGCGTGGGTGTTGAAGCGTGAGTTGTTAAAAATTCCTTTTTTTGGTTGGGGCTTGGCGGTGATGTGGCCGATTGCCATTGATCGTAGCGCAGGACGCGCCGCGCTAAAACAGGTGATTGAGCAGGGGAAGGAGCGATTAGCCGATGGTGCATGGGTGGTGGTCTTTCCTGAAGGAACACGTATGCCAGCGGGTCAATTAGGTAAAATGAACATCGGTGGTGCGATGTTGGCAGAAAAGGCGCGAGCTCCTGTGGTGTTGATCACCCATAATGCGGGTGAATTTTGGGCAAAAGGGGCGTTTCTGAAGCGTTCAGGGGTGATAGATGTCTATATTTCAGAACCCTTACCCAGTGGTTTATCGGCAGGTGAGATCAATGCACGCACTAAAGCCTTTTTTGTAGAACACGGCGCAGTTGAGTCTGTTCAAGACGCATCAGATGGCGAGTAATCTGCTCCCTGTGCATCAAGCAAATAGTGGTTTTTCAAGCGTACATAGTGTTCTGAAGAATAGGCAAAGAAACGCACATCTTGTTCGGTCAGTTGACGTACTGGCTTGGCTGGAATCCCCATGTATAACCATCCAGATTCCAGTTTTTTACCAGGCGGTACGAGCGCATTAGCACCCACAATGCAGTGTTTTGGTACGACGGCACCATCTAATACGGTCGCATTCATACCAATCAACACTTCATCTTCAATGGTGCAAGCGTGTAGGGTTGCATTGTGCCCAACGGTGACATCATTACCAATGATCAGCGCGTAACCCTCACCAAATGGACTGCTATGTGACACGTGTAACACGGTGCCATCTTGAATGTTGCTTCTCGCACCGATGCGAATGTGATTAACATCACCGCGAGCCACCGCACAGGGCCAGATACTGCTGTCCTCTCCTAAAGTAACATCACCGATAACCACCGCTTGTGGGTCAATGTAAACACCTTGAGCCAGTGAAGGCATGATCTGTTGATACGCGCGAATGGTCATGATGATGTTTCCTTTAGGAGCAAGAGGATTGCGAGTAGTAAGTGGCTATTGATAGCGACGATAAAAATAAGCCCCGTTTGAAAAACTGCCCGATTGATGTGCAGGTCTGAGCACCTGTTGTGGTGTCATTGGTAAGCTCACCTGTGCAGGGACGACCATGGCTGTTCTTGCCGCAGGAGCGTTTTGCTCGGCAATGGCGGTAGCTTGTGAATAGGTGTTTTGGGTGACATGATTGCTTGTTGTGCAAGCAGAAAGGCTGAAAACAACCAATCCAAACAAGACGAGTTTAGAAGGCATGACATGAGAAGACAGATAAGAAGACATAAGTGGAAACCTCTATAATTTGCTCAAAAAGTGCGTTACCGCATACTCTTCCCCGTGTGCAATTATAGATATATAAATTATGCTTTCATTTTACCGATGAAGTCGGTGAAAATCAATCCCTATTTGATGGTTCATTTTTGACATGAAGTAATGAATGAGGTGTAACCTTTGTGGCTCGTTTGATCTACTGTCATTTCATTACTGAGATTATTTTACAACGCCTTGTGCGTCTATCATTCCCGTAATGACTGGTAACGAGTATAATAACAAGTTTTATCAGGGTTTAATTTATCCGCAGGCGAGGAGGGAAGATGCTATCAGGTTGGACAGTTGCCGTGATTCGCGGTGGTAGTGCGAATGAACGAGAGGTGTCATTACGTTCAGGGTCGGCTGTTTTATCAGCTTTAGTGCGTCAGGGCGTTACTGCGGTTGATTGGGAAATTCAGCAGATTGCTGATGTCATTGCTTTGATTGCGCAAGCCCCTCGGCCCTTGTTGGTGTTTAATATGGTGCATGGTCGTGGCGGCGAAGACGGACAGCTACAAGCTCTATTAGAAACGCTGGATGTGCCTTATACAGGGTCTAAATTGTTGGCAAGTGCCATCGCCATGGATAAAATTTTAACCAAGCGTATTTGGCGCGACATGGGATTCCCTGTTGCTAAAGATTGGGTGGTCACTGCTGATACCTTAGCTCAGTTGAATCTAAACAGCCTAAGCTATCCCTTAATGGTTAAACCCTCGCGCGAAGGATCGAGTATTGGTATCTGTAAGGTGGATCAACCAGAGGCTCTGCTTTCTGCGGTTAACACCGCCTTGCGTTATGATCGTGAAGTCTTATTAGAAGCGTGGATTGACGGCATCGAATTGACGGTTGCCGTGCTGAATGATCAAGCCTTACCTATTATTCGGTTGCAAACTCCACATGCTTTTTATGATTATGATGCCAAATATCGAGCTAATAATACTCAGTATTTGTGTCCAGCAGGATTAACCGATGCGCAAGAAAATCATTTGCGTCGTTTGGCTGAACAGGCTTTCCGAGCCATTGGTGCTGACACTTGGGGGCGTATAGATATGATGCTCGATCAGCAAGGAAATGCCTATTTGCTTGAGCTTAATACCGTTCCTGGGATGACCGATCATAGTTTGGTACCAATGGCGGCTAAAGCCCAAGGTATTGCTTTTGATGACTTAGTGGTGCGTATTGCCATGTCTGCTGTCGCTGATACAGTGACAGAATCGCCATCTGTCGTTTGAGGCGATTGCTCCAATGAAGTTTTGGAACGCGATAGGTCAAAGCCTAATGATGTTGTTTCGTGGTGTTTTGGTTTTGGTCGTGGTTGCAGGCTTAGTTTGGGGAGGAATGAAAGTATGGAAGATTTGGTTAGATCATAAGCATGGTTCGCTAATTCAAATTGATTTGATCAATCCTACGCCAAGAGTTTCCACTGAGGCAATGCGAGTTCTGCTTAAACCTTATGCAGGATTAAGTTTTTGGCAGTTAGATTTACCAGAAATTCGACAAGTGATAGAATCGCACCCATGGGTGTTGAAAGCGGATGTCTATCGTTATTGGCCCAATCGACTCAAAATTGAGGTGACTGAGCAGCTTGCGATTGCTCGATGGGGAGAGAAAGAAGTTATTAACCAGCATGGAGATCTGTTTCAACCGAATGATCTTCAAGGGTTAGAAGATTTAATCCAACTCTCCTCATTGACGGCTAAACCGAAGGATATGCTGATTATGTTGCGCGATATGTTGGCAGTGATCAATCCATATGGGTTACACATTCGTCAGTTGGTGCAGTTGGCAGATGGCAGTTGGCAGGTTTTTCTCATTTCAGGTGATGAATGGTACCTACCAGCGAAGGATGCCATGCTTTCTCTTAAGCGATTATTGGCACTTTATGGTAGTATTCCAGAACAGGAAAATAGTAAAATGCGGATTGATTTAAGATATCGTGATGGTTTTGCGGTAAAATGGCAATCAAAACGGAGCGAAGTAGCGGTTGTTGCACAACCAGTCTCTTCACCTTAAAGCTCACACACAAATAGGAAAGGCGAATGTCTTCGAAAAAACAACAACAAAATGTGATCGTTGCTCTGGATGTCGGCACTTCAAAAATTGTGGCGTTGGTCGCCAAAGTGCATAGCAATGGAAAGTTTGATTTAATCGGGGTAGGTCGTTATCCCTCTCGTGGCTTGCGACGTGGTGTCGTGGTTGATATTGATCAAACCACCGAAGCCATTCAACGAGCAATTGATGCGGCTGAACAAATGTCAGGTATTCAAATCAGTCATGTCACGGTAGGGATTGCGGGCAGTCATGTCCGAAGTTATAACCAACACAGTATGGTGACGGTATCTGGCGATGAAATTACCCCGCATGATGTCAATCGTGTGGTTGAGGATGCCGTCAGACGGGTAGCTATTCCCAACGACCAAGAGCGATTGCACGTATTACCGCAAGAGTTTATTGTTGATAATCAACCTGGTATTCGTCAGCCTGTTGGTATGTCGGGCGTGTCTTTAGAAGTGCGTGTACACCTCATTACGGGGTCGGTGAGTGCGGCACGCAATTTATCACGTTGTGTGGAAAATTGTGGGCTGACGGTTAGTGATTTCGTGCTAGAGCAGGTAGCCTCTAGCTATTCAGTTGTCTCTGAAGATGAGCGTGAGCTTGGGGTGTGTTTGGTCGATATTGGTGCTGGAACCACGGATATTGCTGTGCTATACCAAGGTGCTATTCATCATACCGCAGTTATCCCAATAGGGGGAGATCAGGTAACGAAAGACATAGCAACCATCATGCGCACCCCTATTAGTGCCGCCGAAGAAATCAAAAAAACACACGGTTGTGCTTTGCCACAGCTGATTGATCCTGATGAAGAGGTCGAAGTTGAAAGCATGGGGGATCGTCCAGCGCGTTGCCTCAACCGTCTGAACTTAGTAGATGTCATCGAAGCGCGTTATGCAGAACTCTTTCAGTTGGTGCAACAAGAGCTACAACGTAGTGATTATTTGCATCTTATTCGTGCAGGCGTAGTGTTAACGGGAGGATCCTCACAGATTGAGGGGGCTGTTGAACTGGCAGAGGGTGTATTAGGTGTTCCTGTGCGTTTAGGACTACCCGATCAGAAGAATGGGGTAGCCATTCAATTACAGGATGCTTCTTTAGCTACCGTAACAGGATTGCTTAAATTCGCGGTAGATCATGTTGACATGAGTGCGATTCAGGAAGAGGAGGAAGAGGAATCTGTTGAGGAAGTGATTCAGCATCATCCTGTACATCGTCCTGTGCAAGTGCCTCCTAAAGAGGAAGATGGTGTACTCACTCGCGTACAATCTTGGTTCAAACAGCATTTCTAATTGATTCGCTCTGCTGATCGTGCTTGCGATTATTGTTCGCTATCTGTTACTATTATTCATTTTATTCTGAGTGTGTTGAGAAAAAAATGCTCAAACAGCGTACTATTAAGAACGCCATCCGCGCACGCGGTGTGGGGTTACACACGGGGCATCATGGTCTGATGGTCATGCGCCCAGCACCTGTCAATACGGGTATTGTCTTTCGTCGTATCGATCTTGACCCAGTCGTGTCAATTGAGGTGTCGCCAGAGGTGGTTACGGAAACGGTTCTGTGCACCACACTGAGTAAAGGTGATGTCAAAATTTCTACCGTTGAGCATCTGATGTCTGCCTTGGCAGGATTTGGTATTGATAATCTATATATAGATTTAGATTCTGATGAAGTACCGATTATGGATGGCAGTGCGTCGCATTTCATTTTCCTACTGCAATCTGCAGGCATTATGGATCAAGAAGTCAATAAGCGATTTATTCGCATTAAGCAGACGGTTCGTGTGGAAACCCCACAGGGGGCATGGGCGCAATTTGAGCCCTATAACGGATTCCGCTTGAGCTTTTCGATTGATTTTGATCATCCTGCCTTTGAAGATACCGCCAATCACTTGACCATTGATTTTTCGGCAACCAGCTACTTAAAAGAAATCAGTCGTGCGCGTACTTTTGGGTTTATGAAGGATGTTGAGGCATTGCGTAAGCAAAATCTTGCTTTGGGGGGCAGTTTAGACAATGCGATTGTCCTCGATGAAGATGGGGTGATGAATCCAGAAGGCTTGCGTAACGCTGATGAGTTTGTTCGTCATAAGGTATTAGATGCCGTTGGTGATCTTTATATGGTTGGATCGGGAATTGTGGGTGCATTTTCTGCCTATAAATCGGGTCATGCCCTAAACAATCGCTTGTTACGCAGTTTACTGGCACATACCGAAGCATGGGAATACACCGAATTGGCTGAGGACTCTGCCAGCATCAGTTATGCCGAAAACCCCAACAATCTGCCGTAATGCTTCACTACTAGGACTGTTGGCGTGCCAAAACCGCGGCTAAGGCTCGCAAACTGGCACTCAGCGCATGGTCTGTAACCTGTTCAGACAGTTGCGTGATGCTTAGGTGAGCGGTGGAGTTGATGTTGGGTTTCCTTCTCTGGTGAGTTGAGGGCGATAGATCACTTGATTTAGCGGTAAGTTGGTAATGAATATCAACGAGCTCAGGGCGTTCTTGTTGTGCCGTGTTGAGTAGTTGGTATTGATGCAGGCGCAAACGGTTGAGTAGTGCGCTGTTGGCAACCGTAATCACTAACCGATGATCTTGGATCGTACAGCTCACTAAGGCATCTTGTAGAAAACCAGGTAACTGTTGTGCGAGCTTGTCTAATAACGCCTTCTGTGCCTCTGCTTGATGCAGTAAGTGGGTAAGAGGTGTTGGTAATGACTGTGGTGCAAAAAGTTTTTCCATGTCTGGTTGCCTTTTACGGAAGGTTAAACGAGGCTGAGTTTACGTTCAAGTTAGGTTCAAGTGTAGATGCAAAGCGTCTTTTTTCATAATGCAGACTGATGGAATGATACATGATTAATCGATTATTGAAACTGGTATTTGGGTCGCGTCACGAACGCTTAGTAAAGCAGTATCGCAAACGTGTGCAAGAAATCAATCTCTTAGAGCCCAAGATGCAAGCCTTGTCGGATGCAGAATTGCAAGCCATGACTGCCCAGTTTAGAGTGCGTTTAGCGGAGGGTGTGAAACTCAATGATTTGTTGGTTGAGGCTTTTGCCTTAGTGCGCGAAGCCAGTGTGCGTGTGTTTGCCATGCGTCATTTTGACGTGCAGATGATTGGTGGCATGATTTTGCATGATGGTCGTATTGCCGAAATGTTAACAGGTGAGGGTAAGACCCTAACCAGTACCCTGCCGATTTATCTCAATGCCTTAACAGGGCGTGGTGTACACGTGGTGACGGTCAATGATTATCTCGCCCAGCGTGATGCTCAAGCCATGGGTAAGTTATTCAGCTTTCTCGGCTTAACCACAGGGGTGATTCTGTCAGGTCATCAACAACATTCCGATGACAAACGTGCCGCCTATCGCTGTGACATCACTTACGGCACCAACAATGAGTACGGGTTTGATTTCCTGCGTGACAACATGGCCTTGTCTAAAGAAGATCGCGTACAACGTGGCTTGCATTATGCGGTGATTGATGAGGTTGACTCGATTTTGATTGACGAAGCGAGAACGCCCTTGATTATTTCGGGTGCTAGCGAAGATAAAAGTGCAGTCTATCGTGCGATTGATCTGATTATTCCGAGCTTGTCACGTCAAATCGGAGAGGGCGATGAGATCGAACAGGCTGGCGATTTCACACTCGATGAAAAGACACGTCAAGTGTTGTTGACTGAAGAAGGTCATACTCATGTTGAGCAGTTGCTGATTGATGCAAACCTATTGCGGGCTGGAGACAGTCTCTATGATGTGGGTAATATTGCCTTAATGCACCACGTCTTAGCGGGTTTGAAAGCACATCATTTGTTTACACGAAACAAAGAATACATTATCAAACAAGATGAAGTGGTGATTATTGACGAATTTACAGGTCGTCAGATGGTCGGTCGTCGTTGGTCAGAAGGTATTCACCAAGCCGTTGAAGCCAAAGAAGGCGTGAAAATTCAAGCAGAAAGTCAAACGCTGGCATCCATTACCTTCCAAAACTATTTCCGTCAATATGCGAAATTGTCAGGTATGACGGGTACTGCGGATACTGAGGCGGCTGAGTTGATGCAGATTTATAACCTAGAAGTCGTGCCTGTTCCCCCCAATAGACCTGTTCAACGTCAAGACATGCCCGATCTTGTCTATCTTAACCAGAAAGATAAGTTTTTAGCGATTGTGGAAGACATTATTTATCGTCGTGCAAAAGGGCAGCCTATTTTGGTGGGTACGGCATCTATTGATGCTTCTGAAATTCTTTCTGCCTTTTTAACTCAGAAAGAGATCCCACATGAAGTATTGAATGCGAAGCAACATGAACGTGAGGCTTTTATTATCGCTCAGGCTGGTCGTCCAGGTGCTGTGACCATTGCTACCAACATGGCAGGTCGTGGTACAGACATTGTGCTTGGTGGTAACTGGGAGATGGAAGCGAAAGCGTTGGGAGATGCTGATGAGCGTCATGTCGCGGCAATGAAGTTATTTTGGCAAGAACGTCATGATACGGTAAAAGAAGCGGGCGGTTTGCACGTCATCGGTACAGAACGTCATGAGTCGCGTCGTATTGATAACCAACTGCGTGGTCGCTCGGGTCGTCAAGGGGATCCTGGATCAAGTCGTTTTTACTTGTCGCTTGAAGATGACCTCTTGCGCATCTTTGCTGGCGACAAGCTCAAAACCATGATGCACAAACTGGGTATGAAAGATGGTGATGTGATTGAGCATAGCTGGTTGACGCGCTCAATTGAAAACGCACAACGTAAGGTAGAAGGTCGAAACTTTGACGTTCGTAAGCAGTTGTTAGAATACGATAATGTTGCCAATGATCAACGTACCGCCATTTATGCACAACGTAATGATATTCTAGAAGCCAAAGACTTATCTGCGTGGTTGCAAGAAATGCGTTATGAAGTGGTTAATGCCGTCATGGATCGCTATTTGCCGATGGGCAGTTTTGAGGATGAATGGCAATTAGACGGCTTGAATCATGCGCTGGCTGAGGATTTTGCCTTAGTGGTTGATGTCAAACCTTGGGTGCTAGAAGATCGACATATCAATGCCGAGCAAATTCGTGCGCGTGTGATCGCCTTGGTTGAAACCGCTTATCAAGACAAGTCAGCACAATTAGGTCTTGATTTGGTACAGCATTTAGAGCGCGTATTCTTGTTACAAACCCTAGATCATCAATGGCGTGATCACCTCGCGAGCATGGACTATCTCCGTGCAGGGATTCATCTTCGTGGTTATGCACAAAAGAACCCTGTGCAAGAGTTTAAGCGTGAAGCCTTTGAAATGTTCCGTTCTTTTATGGAAAATGTCAAGTTTGAAACCATTAAATCGCTGTCATTTGTGCGTCCTCGTACCGATGATGAGATTCAAGCCTTAGAAGCGCAAGAGCGTGAGCAATTAGCGCGTCAGGAGGCCCATCATGACGAGCCTGTGGTTGATGTCTATGGACATCATCATGCCCCAGAAGCGCAGTATGCCGAAGATCGTCCTGTCAGCAATACACAAACGGTGCGTTATAGCGAAGCCAAAATTGGTCGTAATGATGCTTGTCCTTGTGGTTCAGGTAAAAAGTATAAAAATTGTTGTGGAAAATTAGCATGAAACAAGCTCTACATACCCTTATTCTAACCGCCTTGTCTCAATTGAAAGAACAGGGTGTTCTTGCTTCTGTCTCTTCTGAGCAGATCAAAATTGAATTGCCACGTGATAAAGCGCATGGTGATTTAGCGACCAACATTGCGATGGTCTTAGCAAAACCCAATGGTCTCAATCCTCGTGCCTTAGCCGAGCAGGTGATTGCCACTTTACCCACAACCGATTGGTTGATCTCCGCAGAAATCGCAGGTCCAGGGTTCATCAATTTTCGTGTGGATGCCCGTGCTAAATTTGCCATTGTCGAAACCATTTTGCACAAGGGCGATGATTACGGACGCGTCAATACAGGCGAAGGTAAGTCGGTTCAGGTTGAGTTTGTGTCTGCCAACCCGACAGGACCGCTACACGTGGGACATGGTCGTGGGGCGGCTTACGGTTCGGCGTTAGTGTCCGTGTTGCGTCATGCGGGCTTTGATGTTTCTGCTGAGTATTATGTCAATGATGCGGGTCGTCAGATGGATATTTTGGCAACCAGCGTGTGGTTGCGTTATTTGGAATTGTGTGGCGAAGGTTTAACCTTTCCAAGCAATGGCTATCGTGGCGATTACATCTATATCACGGCGCGTGCTTTGTTGGCAGAAGCGGGTGAGCGTTTGCGTCATCCGTTTTCAGCCGTGTTTGCTGAGGTGACACCAGACGTTCAGTTGAATGAGGCAGGTGAAGTGATCAGTGGCGATAAAGAGCGTCATATTGATGATGTCATTGCCAATGCAAAATCCTTATTGGGCGCACAAGATTATCGGTTGGTGTTAGATCGTGTTCTGCATGATATTCTTACCGATATTAAAGAGGATTTGGGCGAATTTGGCGTTCATTTTGACAATTGGTTTAGTGAGCGTTCGCTCATGGACACAGGGGTTGTCGATGCCGCTTTGACCCGTTTGGAAGCCAATGGTCAACTTTATGATCAAGACGGTGCTTTGTGGTTCAAATCAACCGATTATGGTGATGCTAAAGACCGTGTGGTGGTGCGTGAAAATGGCGTAAAAACCTATTTTGCTTCGGATATTGCTTACCACTACGATAAGTTTGCGCGAGGGTTTGAGAAGGTGGTCAACATTTGGGGTGCTGATCATCATGGTTATATTCCTCGCGTGCGCGGTGCCATTCAAGCCATGGGTGAAGACGATGCTCGCCTTGAGGTTTTACTGGTGCAGTTTGCGGTGCTCTATCGTGGTGAAGAAAAGGTTGCCATGTCAACGCGTTCAGGTGACTTTGTTACCTTGCGTGAGTTGCGTGAAGAGGTAGGCAATGATGCCGCACGTTTCTTCTATGTGATGCGCAAAAGCGATCAACATATGGACTTTGACCTAGAGTTGGCCAAGTCTAAGAGTAACGACAATCCTGTTTATTACATTCAATATGCCCATGCGCGTTGTTGCGGTGTGTTTGGTCAACTGTCAGCGAAAGGGTTTTCTGCCTTTAACCAAGCGGATGGTTTGAGTCAACTTGCTTTGCTGACACAAGAAAGCGAAGCGGATTTGGCGCAAAAACTGTCGCAATTTCCAGAAATGGTTGCCAGTTCAGCACGTAATTTTGAGCCGCATTTGATTGCTTACTATCTGAAAGAGTTGGCGCATCAGCTACACAGTTATTACAATGCGACCCCGATTCTGGTTGAAGACGATGCCTTGCGTTCAGCGCGATTAACCTTACTCCAATCTGTCCGTGTGGTACTCGCAAATGGATTGACGCTATTGGGGGTTTCTGCTCCCGAGCGTATGTGAATAACGAGAAGTTAAGGCAGATAGATGGCGCGTGATTATCGTTATGGACATAAAAAGAAGCCTGTGGCGACGCGTCGTTCACAGGAGGAGGACTCCGTCCTTAAATCTCAAACGCCTGTTGCTTCTGCAAAATCATCACCTTTAATGCGTGCGGCGAGTCGTCGCACCGCTACTGCTTCTGCTGAACCATCTCCTGCCCCTGAGCCTGAACCCGTCATTTCAGCTGTTGATGCACCACCAGCGGCTCCAGTCGATACCCCAGAATTGGTTTCTGAGCCAGAACCAGCGAAAGCGGTTAAAAGTCGTGCTAAGAAAAAGCCAAAATCCAAACTAGCACAAGAGGCAGAGGGTCGTAAGTCAACCGAAGCACCGACAAGCGCACCAACCCTTGCTGTTGAGTCAGCTTCTGATTCTGGTATTAGCAACACGGACGATGACGATGAGCCTGTTACCAAAAAACGCTTTTTTTGGTTAAAATTAACGGGGTTGCTCTTTTTGTTGACCTCGGTAACGGCTTGGTTGGTTTACGCCCCGTTGATTCTTGCTTTTTTGTTGGATCTTGGTGTTATTGATGAGGAGACGCGCTTGCGTTGGGACAGTAGAGAGGCACGTCAGCCACAAGTGGCTTTTGTTGAAAAGGTTCTGCCCGTGGTCTCAGAAACCCCTCAAGCAGAAAAATCAACGAAGACAGATGAAGTGGAGGATGAAGCGCATCAGTCGGTCAACTTTACTTTCTATGAAGAATTACCCAAGGCAGAAATTCTGCTATCCGCTGAACCATTGCCTGTGCGCACTAAGGCACCAACCTATTTGCAATTGTCTGCCTTTGCACAAGCCAAAGATGCCAATGAAGAAAAGGGACGTTTGGCACAAAAAGGCTATCTTACCCGCATTACGCCACGTGTGGCACAAAATGGCAAACCTGTACACGTATTGATGATGGGACCTTATGAAGATCAGCGAGACATCAATCGCTTAAAGGTAGAACTACAAAAACTGGGTGTTGATGCCAAAGAGGTAACTATGTCTGCGGTGATGAAGGCGCAAGAACGGTCGCAAGAGCGATTGCAGGAAAAGCATTGAGTCGGTTACACTTTGTATGGTTGGTTACTAAGGAGAGAGTGAGATGTTATTGAGTTTACACGTTTTATTCGTCATGATTTCAGGGATCAGTTTTTTTGTGCGAGGTATTGGGCATTTGCGTCAGCAGGCTTGGGTTCAGCGTAAGCTGGTAAGGATTGTGCCACACATTGTGGATACAGGCTTGTTGGTGACAGCGATTCTGTTGTTGATCACCCAAGAAATTAGCCCTTTGACCGATTGGGTATTGGCAAAAATACTCGCCTTAATTGTCTATGTATTTCTAGGGGTAATGGCTTTTCGAATTGTTAAAACGGTGAAGCAAAAAGCGATTTATTGGCTCTTGGCACTAACGGTGTTTGCTTATATGTTTATGGTTGCTAAAACGCATAATTCATTGATTTTTTTGTGATAAGATGATGGTTTTTGCTTTTCTTTGGTGAAATTTAACGGTTCAAGTCTTTAACTTGTCGTCAATTTCGCGTAAACTATCCCGCTAATGAATCGCATCAAGCCGCACTTTTGGGTGCGGTTTGTTTTTTTGGGTTGATGCGCTGTTTTTTGAGCATCCAGTTGATTGAGTTTATGAGGAGAAGAGGGTTATGCGTCCTCCAATTACGTTAGCAGGTGCAGAACATCTGCGTAATGAATTAGCCAGACTAAAAAATGTGGAAAGACCACAGATTGCTGATGCCATTGCCGAAGCGCGTGCGCATGGTGACTTAAAGGAAAATGCTGAATATCATGCCGCACGTGATCAGCAGGGGTTGTTAGAAGCCAGAATCCGTCACATTGAAGCTGTGTTAGCTAACGCACAAGTGATTGATATTTCGAAAATCAACGCAGGTGGTAAAATTGTTTTCGGGGCAACCGTCGAAGTGCTCAATATCGAAACCGATGAAACCGTTACCTATCATATTGTGGGTGATGAAGAAGCTGATCTAACGCACCACAAAATTTCGGTGAACTCACCTATTGCGCGTGCCATGATTGGCAAAGAAGAAGGCGATGAGGTTGTGGTGAAAGCACCGAGTGGTGATTTAGATTACGAAATCGTCAGCGTGACTTACGTCAACTAAGTGCTATTAAAGAGGTTGCTGAATGCAAACTTCTGTCTATCAGCGTGCTTATCAAGCCTTGATGCTCTCAGATGTTGATCATAAAGCGCGAACGGTGTTTGCTTTGTTGGAGGATTGGCGAGAAGGGAAATTAACCCTATCGCCTGTCCCTGTGGTTGACATTCCACAACCCGGTCGCCCCGATCGTCCTGTCTTGGTGGCACCGAAAGACTTGAAGCATCGTCGTTTGGGAAGTCCAGAAGGTAAAGCTGGGTTACTACATGCGATTGCCCATATCGAGTTTAATGCCATTAACCTTGCCTTAGACGCTGTGTATCGTTTTCAGCAGATGCCGAGTGAGTTTGTCGATGATTGGCTCAGGGTCGCGGCTGAGGAGGCTTATCATTTTCAATTGGTGCGTGAGCAATTGGCGCGTTTTGATCACGACTATGGTGACTTACCCGCACATGATGGTTTGTGGCGCACCACATCTGATACCGCATTTGATGTCTTAGCACGTATGGCATTGGTGCCACGTACCCTAGAGGCGAGAGGATTAGACGTTACGCCAGCGATGATGCGTAAACTTCGCGCCATCGGTGAGGTAAGGTCTGTTGAGGTGTTGCACATTTTGTTAAGAGATGAAGTGGGACACGTTGCTGTCGGTACTAAGTGGTTTGCCTATCTGTGTGCGCAGAGGGGATTACCGCGTTTAGAAACCTTTCAGCAGATGATTGATCGGTATTTTCATGGCGAATTGCGCGGTCCTTTCAACCTAGAAGCACGTAAGGAAGCGGGGTTTAGTGATGAAGAGCTTGAGTGGTTGGTGCGTCAGGATGAAGCATTAAGGCAAGCGGAGTGCGATCAGAACCTCTGCACAGATTGATTGATTCGGTGTTGCCTTCGATATTCAGGATAGTGGTCACAGAAATGTATCATGCGGTGAATGTTGTATATAATTACCGCAAATAGTGCGGTGATTGTGTAAAATAGACGTATCATTGGATACATTAAGGCAATCACCATGTGGATTCATCAGCAAAGCAATTGGACAAACTTTACTTGGCAGACCAGCATCTTGAATCAATTAGCTGAGTTACGTCATCATCAAGGGCGATTATTAGGGCGCATGGATGCGTTGGGTTTTGCGTTTAGGCAAGAAACCGCTTTGATGACCATTACCAATGATGTGTTGAAGTCTTCTGCGATTGAGGGTGAAGTGTTAGATCCTGACGCTGTTCGTTCATCGGTTGCCCGTCGTCTTGGTATTGAAATAACAGGGGCAGTAAAAGTCAATCGAGAGGTTGAAGGCGTTGTTGAGATGATGCTCGATGCCACACAGCAGTGTTTTCAACCCTTAACCAAAGAACGCTTATGTGGATGGCAAGCCGCGTTATTTCCAACAGGGCATAGTGGTATGTATCGCATTACTGTGGGAGATTGGCGCACACTTTTAGCTGGACCAATGCAGGTTGTTTCTGGTGCGTTGGGGCGAGAAAAAGTGCATTTTGAAGCACCAACGGCTGATCGGATTGAGTTTGAAATGTCCCAATTTTTGCAGTGGTTTGAGCAGGATAACCAACTTGATCCTGTGTTAAAAGCAGGGATTGCGCATCTATGGTTTATTACCATTCATCCGTTTGAAGATGGAAACGGACGGATTGCTCGGGCAATTACCGATATGGCACTTGCAAGAGCAGATGGTAGCGTAAGTCGTTTTTATAGTTTATCGACGCAAATTGAAGCTGAGAAAAAAGCGTATTATGTTCAGTTAGAGGCACAGCAACGTCATACGTCTGATATTACTGAGTGGTTAAGCTGGTTTTTGGGTTGTTTGGGTCGGGCTATTTTACATTCATCAACCGTGTTAGATCGGGTGTTATCAAAAGCTAAACTTTGGGATAGGGTTAATCAATACGCGATTAATGATCGTCAACGATTGATCATTAACCGAATGTTGGAGGAGGATTTTGTGGGCAAGATGAATACCTCAAAATATGCGAAATTGGCGAAATGTTCTACTGATACCGCTTTGAGAGATGTTCAATCCTTGGTACAAAAGTCGATTTTGATACAAAGCAGTTCAGGTGGACGCAGTACCAGTTATCAGTTGGTTGCTCCTTAATTCCTCCATATGCCATTTCAAATAAGGCAACGCTCTTGATGTTTTTTGGGGAGCTCTTTATTGCTCTTTGAGCAGAACCATTTGACACCTCCCCGCAAGTCATCATGAGCGAACACACAACGAAACCCAAACTTTCGGATCTCAACGGATTGTAAACTTTTTTGACACATAATTCAGGATTGGTTTTCTGCAATGCCTACAATGTTACTTGACCAATTATCAGGGCAAGCAATTTCTCCGTGTCATTTAACTTTCGGCAATGACCAATGCCACCACCTGTGCTTTCTCATCACTGATGCTGAGATGCCAGTGGTTAATGCCTCGTGCTTGTGCCTCTTGCAAGGCTTCTCCCGTCACAACAAGTAACGGCTTGCCCAATGTGTCATGAGTGACCGCAAATTGCGTCATGGTGATACCACCACGAAATCCCGTTCCTAAAGCCTTAGCTGAGGCTTCTTTCACTGCCCAACGCTTGGCGAGCCAGCGACCTTGCAATTTCACTTCTGTGGGTAATTCCGCTAACTCATCGGGATGAAGCAAACGCTTGGCAAAAGTCTGTCCAAACTTCTGCCAAATCTGTTCAATACGGGCAATATCAACAAGGTCGATACCTGTTCCGATAATCATTCCTTAATCAGCCAGCTTGACGTGCACTCAGCATGAGGCTTTTCATCTCACGCACCGCCTCTGCCAATCCCTTAAAAACCGCTTCGCTGATGATGGCGTGTCCGATATTCAACTCTTCCATTTGTGGAATACGCGCGATAGCCTGCACATTATGATAATGCAGACCATGCCCCCCATTGACGATCAAGCCAAGGCTGTGGGCAAATTCAGCCCCTTGTTGAATTTTTGCCAATTCAGCCAGTTGTGCTTGTCCTGATAATTCAGCATAGTGTCCTGTATGAATCTCGATGACTGGCGCACCAGCGTCTTTTGCCGCTTGAATTTGTGCCTTATCCGCTTCGATAAACAAGGAAACACGCATGCCTGCAGTGCCTAAGCGTTCACAAGCCGATTTAACTCGGTCAAATTGTCCAACCACATCTAAACCACCTTCTGTGGTGAGTTCTTCACGCTTCTCTGGCACAAGGCAAATGTCTTGCGGACGGTATTGTAACGCCATAGCGATCATCTCTTCAGTGACCGCCATTTCAAGGTTAATTTTGGTTTGGTGTAATGGCATCAGTAGGGCAAGGTCGCGTTCTTGAATATGACGACGATCTTCGCGAATATGTAGGGTAATGCTGTCAGCACCATACTGCTCTGCCAATAAAGCGGCATGAACAGGGTCTGGGTAGCGCGTGCCACGAGCTTGTCTTAAAGTAGCCACGTGATCAATGTTAATACCTAAATTTATAGAAGCATTCATCTTATGTCTTTCTCCCACCAGTGACGCATGGCGAAAGGGAGATTCGGCATGATCAAGGCTAATCTGTGTTGTAAAAAAATACGCAATTGCTGTAACGCGAGCGCATCATTGAGCAGGAATGTGTTTGTCTGTGCTAATTGTAATAGGTCTTGTCCTAAAATGCCTGTCTTTAATTCAGGATTCTGCCTCACCCATCCCGCGTTTTCCTGCCAATCATAGCGATATTCTGGCATAAGAGGCTGACCGTCTGTCGTGGTTAAGGCTAGGGCATAGCCTAATGCCGAGAGCAGTTGCCATTCAAACTGACGCAGTGCCGAGGCAAGTTTCAGCGATTCCGTTTTTTCTGTTCCCGTTTCTGTAACGCTGGTCAGCATCGCGCTGGCACTGTTTTGAACTATTTGTGGTTGGTTAAGATGATGTAACTGCGTCATGAGCTGTTGATAGGCGGTAAAGACAAGAGGATGACGCATCTGCGCAGGCAGTAGCCGATGCACCAACTCATTGGCGTACAATCCGCTCCAATTGATCATGCCTTTCAGGGGCAATTGACACTGCTCTGCCTCCAACGACCGACACCAACCACCGTCGCCATGACGATTGGGTGTCCACCACAGCTGATAGGCTTGAAAGCTACGCGGGTTATGCTTTCGTCCGCCTTTGAAGACGAGAGACACGCGTCCGTTCTCTTCAGTGAGCAGGCTCAACCACAAGCTGGTTTCACCCTGTGGTCGTGAAAAGAGCAGGTAGCTTTGTGTGCTAACACCAGACATAACAGAAGTGATGAGGCGGTTAGGATTCAGATGCTTCTGTTTTTTTGCCTTGTTTCAGCAACCAGACCACAGCAAAATGCCCTGCAACCAACAGCACCAGACTGGCAATAATCACCAGCCAGAAATTTTCCATGATCCAATGCTCGAATCCCATTGTTGCCTTCCTCTCAAGTCATCTGTTTGATTTGTCGATTATAGCATAGCCTATTGTTTGGCTGATGAGTATAATAATGACCGAAAGGAATCGCATGATGATTGACCTGTCTTGCCATGCTTCGCGAGTCAGTGATACAGCAGAAAGTCAATAAATGTCGTAATACCAAGAAATACCCAAATAATAAAAGGAAGATTGATATGTCTCAACCACCAAAGCATTGTCAGCTATTGATTCTAGGGTCTGGTCCAGCAGGATTTACCTCAGCCGTTTATGCGTCACGTGCCAACTTGAAGCCTGTGATGATCACAGGAATGCAACAGGGTGGACAGTTAACCACCACCACCGAGGTTGATAATTGGCCAGGTGATGTCGATGGTGTGCAAGGTCCAGAGTTAATGGAGCGTATGCAGAAGCATGCCGAGCGTTTTGGTACGGAGATTGTTTTTGATCACATCAACTGTGTTGACTTGTCGGTTCGTCCTTTTTATCTCTGTGGTGACATGGGCAAATACACCGCAGACGCGCTCATTATTGCGACGGGTGCATCCGCCAAATACCTAGGTCTTCCTTCAGAAGAAGCCTTCAAGGGCAAGGGCGTTTCAGCCTGCGCCACCTGTGATGGTTTTTTCTATCGCGGTCAACGGGTGGCGGTCATTGGTGGCGGTAATACCGCGGTGGAAGAAGCCTTGTATTTGTCGAACATTGCGCAAGAAGTGGTTTTAGTGCATCGTCGTGATACTTTCAAAGCTGAAAAAATCATGATTGATCACCTCATGGAAAAGGTTGCTGAGGGCAAAATTACCCTAGAGTTGAACAGTGAAGTGGAAGAGATTTTAGGCGATAACACTGGTGTGACTGGCTTGCGTTTGACGCACCGAGATGGCAGTAGCAAAGACATTCCATTACAAGGTGTCTTTATTGCCATTGGTCATAAACCCAACACGGATATTTTCACCGATCAGCTAGACATGGATCATGGTTACATCAAAGTGAAAAGTGGCAGTCAAGGCAATGCGACAGCAACCAGTGTGGCAGGTGTGTTCGCGGCAGGCGATGTGGCAGATCAAATTTACCGTCAAGCCATTACCTCAGCGGCATCAGGCTGTATGGCGGCATTAGATGTTGAGCGTTATTTGGCAGGTGAAACCAACTAAGCAATGGCAGAAGTAGAAGCGTTTGACTAGGATGGTGTTGCCATGAAAGCGGTACAGCTCACCAATGGCAGTTGGGTATCCTATTGTGATGAGGAAGATGAACCTTATTTTCCATCACCGCATCTGGCGCATACAGAGCCAGCAGGACTGCTTCAAGTGGGTGGATCCTTAACGCCTGAGTGGTTGCTCTTAGCCTATCATCAGGGTATTTTTCCGTGGTTTAGTGAGGGCGATCCCATTCTATGGTGGTCGCCTGACCCTCGTACCATTTTGCGACCGCAAGCCTTTGTGTGTCGGCGCAGTTTGGCGAAGGTGGTGCGTAATGCAGGATTTCGAGTAACATCTGATCTTGCTTTTGATGCGGTCATTCGTCTATGTAGTGATACTCGATCTGAGGAAGGCACGTGGATTTTGCCCGAGATGCAGTCGGTCTATCGTGATCTGCATCGGTTGGGTCATGCGCATTCTATTGAAGTGTGGCAAGGCGATCAGTTGGTGGGTGGACTGTATGGGCTTCAGTTGGGTAAGGTTTTTTTTGGTGAGTCGATGTTTGCCTTGGTGAGCAATGCGTCCAAAGTTGCCTTGTATCATCTTTCCCAGCAGTTGGCGGAGCAAGGCTATGTGATGATTGACTGTCAATTTTCAACTGACCATTTACGTTCATTAGGTGCGATAGAGGTGAGTCGTCAGGTGTTTCTTGATGACCTGTCTCAAGCGGTGAATGAAACAACGGCTTGGCGGTTTCAGCCCGTGATTCCTGAGTGACCTATATAGGATACTTCATTGATTTTATCGATCCCCGCCTGCGCGAGGATGACGAAATAATGCGTTATTGAGATGCTCACCGTGTCCTCAAATTGTTAGAAAGGAAGTTATATGAAGCGCACAATTAAATTAGTTTGTTTGTTGTCTGTCATGACAGTCGGTAGTATGTCATTGATAGGGTGTAGTTCAGCTCCCTCCGCCAGTGTTTATAAGTCCTCAGAAGCCTTAAAACCTCAGCGTGTGGTGTTTGCGACGGTGTTGGCGGTGCGCAATGTCACCATTGATACCTCGACAGACAGTAAAGTCGGCACCATTGCTGGTGGTGCGATTGGCGGTATTGCGGGTTCGCGTTTTGGTTCTGGGCGTGGTACCGATGCCTTATTAGGTGGCGTTATTGGGGCAACCGTAGGGGCTGTCGCAGGTTCAGCGGCAGAAAATATGGCAAGCAAGTCTGAAGGACTGGATATTACCGTTCGTACGGAAACAGGGGAAACCTTGTCGATTGTGCAAGCGGCGGATGTGGCGATTAGTGTGGGTCAGCAAGTAAGATTACTGACACAAAATGGAAAATATCGCGTCGCTCCATAAGTTATTTCGTTTTTAGCCTATTTCGTTTTTTTGTAGAGAAATGTTATTTAGCTGTCTATTTGTTAACTTGTCTCTTCTATGTTGCTAGGTATTAAGTAATAAATTATTGTATACTGAGTAAAGATGTTGATAGATATCGTCAACTGTGTAGTTAGGTGCTAAAGAGAGGCATGGCATGGCAAAAATCTTGATTGTTGAAGATGATGCTTCTATTCGTAAGACAGTAGTGAGTGTGTTATCTAAAGATGGGCATTCTTTGCAAGAAGCTGACTCTATGCAGTCGGCACGTGAAGTGTTTGATGGTGAACAACCTGAGGTGGTGATTATTGATGTTGGCTTGCCTGATGGCAGTGGCTTTGCATTAGCGGCTCAGTGGCGAGCGGTAAGTCGTGTGGGGATTGTGATGCTCACGGGTAAGGGCGACGTGGATGATCGCGTGCTAGGATTGAGCTTAGGCGCGGATTATTACTTGACCAAGCCTGTTGATTCGCGTGAATTGTTGGCAACGGTACAAGCCTTGTTGGCGCGTATCGCCAATCTTGTGCCTAAGCGTGAGATCGGGCAAGGGATGAGTGGTTGGTTTTTAGATGCTATGTCATGGCGATTGAGCAATGAATTAGGCAGTCATGTGAGTTTAACGGGTAAAGAATACTTGTTATTGAAAACCTTAGCCGAGGCAGGTGATGGTTATGTGGCTCGTAAAGACTTGTCGATTGTGTTAGGTGGCAACCATTCAGTGAACACAGAAAAAGCCATGAACGTGTTAATCAGTCGTTTGCGTCGTAAAATCAAAACAGAATTAGGGCAGGACATTCCCTTAAAAACCATGCGCAGTCATGGATACAGTTTTCCTGGGCTTCAATGTAGTTCGTAACTTTGTATCTGATTCGTGAAAAAGGTTAACAAACGGTTAAATATAGCGGTTAAATAAGGATAAGGTTAATGAAAGTAAAGCATCTCATTGCAGGTTTGATTAGTAGCGCATTCTTGCCATTGGTGGCTGTAGCTGAAGAGGCAGTGTATCGAATTTCGATTGTGCCACAGTTTACGACGGTTGAAATCAGTAAAACATGGCAACCTGTATTGGATAAAATTACCGAGTTGTCTGGTATTAAACTAGAACTGCTAGCTTATCCAAAAATTCCGATGTTTGAGCAGGGATTTAAGGCAGGCGATGCCGATTTTGCTTATATGAATCCTTATCATGTTGTGATGGCGAAAGAATCACAGGGTTATGTGCCTTTGGTGCGAGATAAAAAACTGCTCAATGGCATTTTGGTGGTGCGTAAGGATAGCGGCATTACCAGTGTAGCTCAATTGGAAGGTAAGAAAATTGCCTTTCCTGCACCCAATGCTTTTGGGGCATCCTTATGGATGCGTGCCCAGTTAGTAAAGAGTCATGGCATTAGCTTTGAGGAAAGTTATGTAGGTTCGCATCAAACCGTCTATCGTCAAGTCTTAACGGGCGATGTGCAAGCAGGTGGTGGCGTGCAAGCAACCTTGGACAAGGAATCGGCGAATTTACGTGATGACTTAACCATCTTGTATCGTACGCCAGATGTGCCTTCTCACCCGATTGCCTATCACCCACGCGTGCCACAAGCCGTTGCTGAAAAGTTCCGTTCAGCCTTGTTGGAACTGTCGACGACCGATGAAGGCAAAGAACTGTTGAAATCCATTCAGATGACGCAACCGATAGCAACGGATTATGAGCAGGAATATTTACCGCTAAAATCACTCAGTTTAGAGACTTTTGTAAAATAATGCCTACTCCTTTTTGTTGTCTATCTGATATGGTATCTGTTTGTTTTGCGCAGAGGTTGGTATGAAACTGTTGCCTAGGCAATTTGTCCGTCGCATTCAGCTGATCTCCTTAGGTGTCTTTGCGGTGTTATCCGTTGCCTTGGTCGCCTTAAGTTTGATTCAACAAAGTGATGATCGTATTCTTGAGCATCAAAAAACCTTAAAACTGTTGAGTGAAAACTTTAGTGCGTCCATTGCTGAACCCTTATTGCTTAAAGACTATGCGCGTATCGAGCAGATCATGCAGATGTATGTGAGTTTGGCAGACATTAACCGCATCGTGATTTATTCGGCTAACGGAAAGCCTTTGATGGCGGCAGTGAATGAACGAAATACGGATATTGATATCTTTTTTGCCAAGCAAGCTGAGGCGGTGGCGAGCCTACTCAGCAATCAAGCGTTAGGGTTTTTTTGGTGTGAGTCTCAGTCTTTTTGTCAGATAGAGCGTTCATGGCAAGATGATGTGATGGTCTATCGTCATTCTTTAACGCCTGCTGGGGTGTCCAATGGTGTGATAGAGTTAGAGATGCCTCTCGATAATTTGAAGCATTTGTTGTTGCGCTTGTCTGGTACTTATTTGCTGGTATTGGTCATCGCTATTTTGTTGGGTATGTTGGTGATTCGTCAATTGATGATGCCATTGGTGCGCACCCTACTACAAGTTAGGGCTTTTACCCACGATTTATATGTGAGCGACGGTCAACAATTAAAATTAGAATCCTCAGATATTGAAGAAATTAAGGGGTTACAAAATGCGCTGAATCGTGCTTCACTCATGTTGCGTGATCGGCAGAGAGGCTTAGAGCAGGCGCGATTGCAGGCTGAAACGGCATCTCATGCCAAAAGTGAGTTTTTGGCGAACATGAGCCACGAAATTCGCACGCCAATGAATGGTGTCATGGGCATGAGTCAATTATTGCTAGACACTGACCTAAATGTCATGCAAAAGGACTATGTGAATACCATTCATAGCAGTGCTCGGGCATTGCTGGTCATCATCAATGACATTTTAGATTTCTCAAAGATAGAAGCGGGTAAACTTGAGGTTGAACATATTGCCTTTGTGTTAGGAGCACAATTGCATGATATTGAAAAGTTAATGTTGCCACAAGCCGTAGCAAAGGATATTAGTTTCCGTATTGATCGTGCGGAACAGATTCCTGATCAGTTGATGGGCGATCCTGGGCGGTTGCGTCAAGTGTTGATCAATTTGATCGGGAATGCCATTAAATTCACGCAAAACGGCGGTGTGACCCTAAGCATTACGCAAGAAACGCAGGATAATGCCACTTGGGTTGTTTTTTGTGTGAAGGATACAGGCGTTGGCATTCCAACCGACAAGCAAGCGCGTATTTTTGAAGCTTTTTCGCAAGAAGACAATTCCATTACGCGACGTTTTGGCGGAACGGGTCTAGGGTTAGCGATCAGTCGTAAGTTGGTCGAGTTTATGGGAGGGGAGTTATCCTTAACCAGTGAGTTAGGGGTTGGTAGTTCATTCTGTTTCCGTTTGCCCTTAACCTTATCTCAGGAATCATCGGCACCAGTGAAAACATCAACTGCTCAGATTTCTGCTAAGTCAGCGAACATTTTGCTGGTTGAAGATAATTTGGTCAATCAGAAAGTTGCCATGGCGATGTTGAAAAAAATGGGTCATCAAGTCACCATTGCCAATAACGGACAAGAGGGCTTAGACCTGTTGTCAGAAGCGGTGTTTGATTTGGTGTTAATGGATATGCAAATGCCTGTATTAGATGGCGTTTCAGCAACCCGTCAAGCGCGAGAGTGGGGCGTTAGAACCCCAATTTTGGCGATGACCGCGAATGCAATGCCTGAAGACAAAGAATTATGTCATCAAGTAGGAATGAACGGGTTTATTTCTAAGCCTGTTAAAATGGAAGAGTTAAGTGCCGAGATTCAACGTGCCATGGCACTTTAGTTGTGTCTATTGCATCAGATTTGATTGAGTGGGAGAGGTAGTGTGTTAGAAGATTTTTTATTACAGGAAATGCGTGCAGAAGATCAGGCTGAGGTCATACAAACCATTCGTGACGCTTCTGGTGAGCTTGCCCCCTTTGATCCTTATTTACACTGGTCGTTAAATCGTCGAGAGTATTTTGTATCACGAGATCAAGCGGATACAGTGGCTTTGTTAAAGGCTGGTTTGTTTGTCGTGCGTTATCATGGCGCGTTGTTTTTAGCGCGTCAATTCCTCAATACCAATGGTTGGCTTTGGGCTTGTGTGCCTTTACAGAATGCGCAGGCGGATGATCGTATGCTCCTTTCGATGATGGAAGGTGTCGCTTAGTTGGCTGTGCTTCACTGCAAAGAAGTTTTGACCCTGTGTCAGCATCTTGCTACAATGAATCTGTCGTATATTTTGTGAAAAGGGTTTAGGGAATGAGTGCCCAGCAGCAGTGTAAATTTGTCGTACAAGGAATTACCGAATCAGGAAGTAAATTTCGTCCTTCCGATTGGATTGATCGTATTGCTTCGTTAGATGCTGAATATGGTCCTCAGCATCGTCTTGTCTATTCGGATTACTTACATCCTGAAGTCTTTCAGGGGGAGCGTAGTTTGATTGTTGATACGCGCTTGGAGGAGACCAATCCAGGATTATTAGATTATGTGATGGACTTTGCTAAGATGAACCAATTGCGCACCATGGAGGTGTGTTTTGTGGATGGCGAGTTTGTGCCTGCGCCTAACGCTGGTCGTCATGCTGAATGATGCTCGGCGTTGATGCGCTAGGCGCGTAAATAGTCATTGATATTCCACTCAGCTTTTGTTAGCATGACGGTTAGTTTGTCGGGGTGCTGGTGAGGCTGAGACTGTGATACAGAACCCGTAACACCTGATTTGGATAATGCCAACGCAGGGAATCAAACACGCCTATCTCGCTTATCTTATCACCAGCACCCTCAATTCTTTTCTTTTCTTGAGGGCATACATCATGGCACGTAACCAAACAACGGTTGATTTAACGGAATTAGCGAATAAAATCACCACCGCACCCTTTCCCAATTCAAGCAAAATTTATTTAACAGGCTCACGTCCTGATATTCGCGTGCCTTTTCGTGAAATCGCTCAAACCGATACCCTCACCATCAACAAAGATGCCACACAGGCTGTCCCCAATCCACCGATTCGTGTTTATGATACCTCAGGGCCTTTTACCGATGCGGATTACCAAGTCAATGTGCGTCAAGGTCTACCCCGTGTGCGCGAGCAGTGGATTCTTGAACGTCATAACACAGAATTACTACAAGGGTTGACGAGTGAGTACGGTCAGCAGAGAGCCAGCGATGACAAGCTAAAAGACATTCAATTTGAAGGTAAGCTATTGCCGCGTAAAGCCAAGGCAGGTAAGAACGTATCGCAAATGCACTACGCACGTCAGGGAATCATTACCCCAGAGATGGAATATGTTGCCATTCGTGAGAATATGTTACGCGCTCAAACGTCTGACTTTATGGCACAGGCTCGCGTTCAGCATAAAGGCGAGCATTTTGAGGCAAATATTCAGCAAGAAATTACCCCTGAGTTTGTGCGCTCCGAAGTTGCCGCAGGTCGTGCGATTATTCCAGCGAACATCAATCACCCCGAGTGTGAGCCGATGATCATTGGGCGTAATTTCTTGGTTAAAATCAATTCTAATATCGGTAACTCAGCGATTACCTCAAGCATTGAAGAAGAGGTTGAAAAACTCGTATGGTCGATTCGTTGGGGTGGCGATACGGTCATGGATTTATCGACAGGGGCGAACATTCATGAAACACGCGAGTGGATTGTGCGTAATTCACCTGTCCCGATTGGCACTGTACCGATTTATCAAGCCTTAGAAAAGGTGAATGGTGTGGTTGAGGATTTGAATTGGGATATTTTCCGCGATACCCTGATTGAACAAGCAGAGCAGGGCGTGGATTACTTCACCATTCATGCTGGGGTGCGTTTGGCTTATATTCCTTATACCGCTGATCGTGTCACGGGTATTGTTTCTCGTGGTGGGTCGATCATGGCGAAGTGGTGTTTGGCACATCATCAAGAAAATTTCCTTTATACCCATTTTGAAGACATCTGTGAAATCATGAAAGCCTACGATGTCGCCTTTAGTTTGGGTGATGGGTTACGTCCTGGATCAATTGCTGATGCCAATGATCGCGCTCAGTTCGGTGAATTGGAAACGCTGGGTGAGTTGACACAACTGGCTTGGAAACACGATGTTCAGGTGATGATCGAAGGTCCAGGTCATGTGCCGATGCAGATGATTAAAGAGAATATGGACAAACAATTGAAAGATTGTTTTGAAGCACCTTTCTATACGCTTGGCCCTTTGACCACGGATATTGCCCCTGGTTATGATCATATTACCTCGGCGATTGGTGCGGCTCAAATTGGTTGGTATGGTACCGCAATGTTGTGTTATGTCACGCCAAAAGAGCATTTAGGTTTGCCTGATAAGCATGATGTGAAGACGGGGATTATCACCTATAAGATTGCCGCCCATGCCGCGGACTTGGCAAAGGGGTATCCTGGAGCGCAACTGCGTGATGATGCCTTGAGTAAGGCGCGTTTTGAGTTCCGTTGGGAAGATCAGTTTAACCTAGGCTTTGACCCTGAAACCGCTCGTGCTTACCATGATGCAACCCTACCGCGTGAATCAGCAAAAATCGCGCATTTTTGTTCAATGTGTGGTCCTAAATTCTGTTCGATGAAAATCACGCAAGAACTCCGTGAAGTAGCACAACAGATGACAGGTGAGCCAGTGAATGGGCAGGTCATTCAGCTCATTGATGTGGAAGCTGAAATGAAAGCCAAGTCGGAAGAGTTTAAGGCGCAAGGTGGGAAGATTTATTCGTGAAAATCGGTATCGCTGGTGCTGGATTGGTGGGGCGTTTGATGGCGTGGCGTTTGGCGCGTCAAGGTCATCAGGTGTCTTTATTTGATGGTGATACGCGCTCAGGTGAGGCAAGTGCAGGCATGACGGCGGCGGCGATGATTTCGCCCTTTGCTGAGTTGGCGGTCAGTGAGCCAGAGGTATTCAAACTGGGGATGACCTCACTATCCATCTATCCGCACTGGTTGAGGGAGTTGACAGAGGAAACCAACTGTTCCGTGATGTATCGTCATCAAGGCAGTTTGGCGGTTGCACATCAGCAAGATGTTGGCAGTTTGCGTCATTTTCAATCCCTGCTTGCTCACCGATTGCCCGAAGGTTACGCGAATGCGGTTGAAGTCTGCGATGCTAACAGCATTGCGCGTTATGAACCGAATTTAGCTGGACGTTTTTCGCAAGGGGTATTCTTAGCACAAGAGGCTCAGTTAGATAATGGTGAGTTATTTCATGCCCTTGAGGTTGCCTTAGATCATTTTGCCGTGGATTGGCATTCAGAAGAAGCGGTGCAAAGCCTGTCTCAGCATGATCTCGTGACAGCTAAAGGGGGGTATGCGTTTGATCTGGTGATTGATGCGAGAGGAACAGGGGCGAAAGATCAGGTATCGGTGCGTGGTGTGCGTGGCGAGGTCTTAACGGTTGACGCGCCAGAAGTGACCTTAGAACGTCCGATTCGCTTGATGCACCCGCGTTATATGCTCTATGTTGTGCCACGTGCGAATCATCGTTTTATCATCGGTGCTACGGAATTAGAGTCGGAAGACATGAGTGCGGTAACGGTGCGCTCTGCCTTAGAGTTGTTGAGTGCTTTGTACAGTCTGCATCCCAGTTTTGCCGAGGCTCGCATTGTGAAATGGTCGGTCAATTGTCGTCCAGCGTTACCTGACAATTTGCCTTTGGTTGATTGGGTTGATGGGGTGTTGACCATCAACGGACTCTATCGACATGGTTATCTACTCGCGCCTGCTTGTGTGGAGAAGGC